>JBBJJH010000013.1 GCA_037623315.1 Halanaerobiaceae bacterium ANBcell28 | reverse complement strand
TTTATGGAATATTATGCTTGACTTTCAAAAAAAATATTTATGCAAAGCTAGTGATATAATATATTTAAGTAAACGAGAGGTGATGTTAATTATATACTTAATTATTTCTGTTTACTTGCTAATTATTTTCTTTTTTGACCAAGTAAAAAAGAAATCGTTTTCTAAATGGATAGCTGATAATTATCAAGATATTAAAAATGGAGGGGCTTATTATAAAGGAATAAATATTTATCCTAACACGGAGTTAGTTAGCTATCAAGGGGCATTGTCTTTTATTATTATAAGTGCTAAAATTAATTCAAGATATTTTATCAAAAACTCCCAAGATAGCCTTTTGATAAATAGTTTGTATTCTTTGCTTACTTTGTTTTTGGGGTGGTGGGGATTTCCTTGGGGACCTATTTATACGCTGGAATCCTTAAAGAATAATTTAAAAGGCGGTGAGAAAATAACAGTATCTGAGTTTATGAGTAAAGATTTAAATTTATTAAATTATTAAAAAATTAAAACAAAAAACTTTAAGTATTGAAGGGGGATAATTATGATCAAGAAAATTTCTTTATTTTCACTTATTTTTCTTGTTTTTCTTTCTTTGTTTCTCATTAATCCTATTCCGGTTTTAGCTGAGGCACCTTTAGTAGCTGTCTTGCCTGTTGAAGAGGGAGATTTTACTTGGAAGGGGTTTAGGAGGGATGAGATTTTAAATGGTATTACACAACTATTAACTGATAAGCTAGTTGAAGAAAGTGGGATACGTGTTGTAGAAAGAACTCGTATCAATGATATTATAGAAGAACAGGATTTTGTTCAATCTGGCAGGGTAGATGCTGAAACTGCTGCTAGAATTGGTAGAATATTAGGAGTAGATGCCTTAATTCTTACTACTTTAACTGAATTGAATGTAGGGGAAAGAGGAGGAATTTCTTTTGGCCCAATTTCTGTAAGAGGGTTAGCAGCAAGGGTTGTTATTACAGGTAGGGTAGTTGATGCTACAACTGCTGAGATAACAAGTTCCCATCGGAGTGAAGCTGAAGTAATGGAGCCTTCTATAAGTATTTCAGATATTGAGGGTATTTCTTTTGGAACAAATGCATTTTGGACTTCGGTTTTAGGAAAAAGTATAGATGAAGCTGTTGATGACTTTACAAATCATATTGTAAGTAATCCAGATATATTAAGAACTAATAAAAGGCGTTTAGAAGGAAGAGTTGCAGCTATTATTGGCAATAGATTGGTTATTGATATTGGCAGCATAGATAACGTTAGGGTAAGACAATCAGGTGAATTACTTAAAATGGTGAACATTGAAGGAATTATAGATCCTGTTGCAGTCCCTATTGGTGAAGTAGAAGTTTCTAGCGTAAATGAAGCATCTGCAATTGTAGATCTGCTATACAGTGAAGTAGAACCTGAAATAGGAGACTATGTTAGATTGGAATCCTTGAGGTAAAAAGCTAGTAAAGAAAGTTGTTTTCTATGAAATTATGTATTTAATTAGGAGATGAGACGTTTAGAGAGCCTTTAAGGTTCTCTTTTTATATATTCACATGGCTGTTAATCAAGATATACTCCAAAAGTAGTACTTAGATAAGTCTTTTGTACGATGTAAATTATTTCTAAATATTATAAAATTACATTAAAAGTTATAAATAAAGGATAGATAGGTGAGTAAGATGGAATTAGATAGTCTAATTTACATTAGTATAGCCATTGGAATTATCACAATATTTTTAAGTATGATTTCTAAATATTATACAGAATTAGACAAGAGACTAGCTTTAGAGATGGAGAAATGCAAGTTGGCAATTTTTGAAGAAAGAGGTATTATTGCCAGAGAACTTGCTAGAAAGATTCATGATTCTATTCTGCATAATCTTTTTCTTCTATGTATACATCTAAATAACATCTTAATAAATTTAGAAGAGGATAGCAAGAAATCTGTCAAAACCATAGATTCTTTACAAGAAATTGTACAAGAAGTTCAATCAGAAATGCTTATGTTAAAGTATGAATTAAGGTCCATTAATGAGAAAAGTTTTTTTGAAACTCTTGAAGATATGCTAATATTATTTAAACAAAGATATGGAATAGATATAGTTTATGATTATTACGGTTATGTAAATAGATTTAGTGACAAAGATAAGTTACTTATATACAGGTTACTACAAGAATTTCTAAATATTATAGCTAAGCATATAAGTGTTAAATGTGTAAGAGTTTCATTAAATGTAGAGTTTGATGCTATATTTATAGATATTAAGGATAATGGTAAAGGTTATGAGTATCAAAATATAGATAAAGAAGGCCAGTATAGAATAAATTATATTAATGAAGTATTGAAGGATCTTGGGGGTAATTTCTGCATAGAATCATTTTTAAGCAAAGGAAACAATCTGTTTATAGAAATACCTTTAGCTAGTTTTAGACTTTTCTGATGAATCATTTCAATGTATCAAGAGGTTTGTAGGAGGAGATGTATAATGGTATCTGTTTATTTAGTAGATGATCACCCTTTTGTTAGAGAGGGTTTAAAAACTTATTTAAGCACACAAGATGAAATAGAAGTTTTAGGAGAAGCTGATAATGGAGAAACAGCTGTGAAAGAAATTATAGAATTGGAAGTTGATGTAGCAATTATTGATCTACATTTGCCAGGAATGGATGGTATTGAAGTAATTCGCCAGATAAAAGAAGCTGGACTTATTACTCAGCTTATTGTGCTATCTAGCTTTTCTAATGATGATGAAGTTATTGCTGCTATTAATGCAGGAGCTATAAGTTATTTAATGAAAGATTCTCCCCCTAAAAAGTTATTAGAGGCTATTATTGCTGCGCGTCAGGGAGAACCAGTTTTACATCCAAGAATAGCTAGAAAACTTATGAAGAGAGTAAAAAGTAAAAAAGAAATAAAAAGAATTACACTCACTGAACGGGAAAAAGAGGTCTTGTATGAGTTAACTAATGGAAAGTCAAATAAAGAAATTGGGGAAAAACTATTTATTTCTGATAAAACAGTTAAGACACATGTTAGTAATATATTACGAAAATTGGATGTAAAAGATAGGACACAAGCTGTTATTAAGGCGATAGAAACAAAATTGATAGATAGGTGATAGATAGTGTTAAATGAAAAAAAATTTCATTTTAAAAGTATATTAGGAGATGGATTAATTGGTGTTGCTATTTCAATAGTTTTTTTTATTGCTCTAAATAATTATATTAATTTAGCTACATTTAATCAAATGCTAATTGGTTTTTTTTTCTTTGTTCTTTTTGGTTTTTTAGTTGGAGTTTTTATACCCTTAAGCATAAATATTTTCCACATTATTATAAAAAAGAAATTTAAAATTTTAGATGAATATTTTTTAGCAGTTTTATTTTTAACGTATATAATAGGGTTAGTTGTTTTTTATATTTTTTCTAATATATTTTTGATTTTTATAAACATCTTTTTTACTTATCATATTGATAATCTTATTTTTATAAGTCTAGGGGCTGGAATAATATCATTGTTGTTGCATCTTTTTTATATATATTATGAGCAATTGGATGAGAGAATACGTCTAGAAAAAGAAAATAAGAATATAGCTCTTATTGAAGAACGAAATAGGATAGCTAGAGAACTTCATGATTCTGTTTCTCAAAATCTTTTTGGTATAAGTCTACACTTAAATACCTTACCAGCAATTATTGATAAGGATAGGGACAGGGTTTTTGAACTGACTAAAACTTTGCAGGATATGGTTCAAGAAGTGCAGACAGAAATGCGTTTGATGATTTATGAACTACGTCCCCTTGATTTAAAAAACAAGAGTTTCTTTGAGGCTCTTGAAGGGATGATATCCTTGTTTAAACAGAGATATAAGCTGGACATTTTATATGATTTTTCTGGTGATGAAAATACCATCAATGATACACAACAGTTAGCATTATATAGGTTTTTACAGGAAGCCTTAAATAATATAGTAAAACATGCAGAGACAAAACAGGTGGTTATTTCTCTTACTACAGATGAAGAGGAGCTTAAGCTACTGATAAAAGATAATGGTAAGGGTTTCGACATCAAAAGTATAAATCAAGAAGGTCATTTTGGTATAATTTCTATGGAAGAAAGATTGGAAGAATTAGGGGGAAGTTTAAAAATAGAGTCAATAATAAACGAAGGAAGTAAAATGATTGCTAGAATCCCTAGATAATATAATAGTCAGTTTTACTTGAATTATCTTGCTTGAAGTTTGCCGGCTACCTTGACTTTTGCTATAGTACATATGACAACTTTCTATAGATTTAAATATATGAATGTCAAAAAAAATTATAAGGAGAGAGAACTAATGTTACAAAAATTTTTACTTATTGTTCTAGTTTTGCTTTTATGCCTAGGATTAATTGCTTGTGGGAAAGATGTAGCAGAAGATATGGTATTGGTAGCAGCAGGAACAACGGCTGAAGATAATGGTTTAATAACAGTAGAAAATGATTTTTACCTAGGCAAGTATCATGTAACTCAAGCAGAGTTTGAGGAAATTATGGGGTTTAATCCCTCTTTTTTCATTAATCCAAATTTAAAAGGTGATAGTAGTAATAGACCAGTAGAAAGCGTTAGCTGGTATGATGCAGTTATCTATTGTAATAAACTTAGTGAGCTAGAAGGATTAGATAAATATTATAATATAAGTGACATAGAATATTATGAAGATTATTATGCAGAACTATTTGAGGCACATCCACAAAATATAGTTATGGCTACAGTATGGGAGAATGAAGGGGCAAATGGCTATAGATTACCGACTTGTCTTGAATGGGAATATGCAGCCCGTGGTGGTAAAGATGGAGAAGCAACACTTTATGCAGGTAGTGATAACTTAGATCAAGTAGGATGGTATGGTGGTAATTCAGATAAGGCTAATTTTAATGGATTTTATAAGTCCTATATTGAATATTCACATAGGTTTAATACCATGGTTGATAATGCAGGTACAATGCCAGTAGCTGAGAAAAAAGCCAATGAATTAGATTTATATGACATGAGTGGCAATGTATATGACTGGACAAATACTATAATAGACAATCAGGTTACAATATGTGGTGGTAGCTGGTTTGATGACTTTGTTTTCTGTGAATTGGATTTCAGATCCCAATATCCCTTTGGCCAACACGTATATAGCTACCTTGGTTTTCGCCTTTGCAGGTTCAGGTAGTAATGAATCCCTAAGTCTGGACTTAGAGCCCTGTTTGCTTATGGAGGTGTAGTGTATTGAAGAATCTGGGGCTATTTAATGAAGATATCACTGTCAGACAGGCAAGCCTGGAGTTCTTATTCTTAAATAAACAGGAAGGGGAATGAGAGAATGAAAATGTTTAAAGCAATGTTTATAGCTAATGTTAAAGAGTATTGTAGAGATAAATCAGCTATTTTCTGGTTTTTACTCTTTCCTTTAATATTTGTTTTTATTTTTGGCTGGGTTTTTTCAGGTAATTTTGATATGTCTTTTAATGTTTCCTTTCTTGTACACTCTGAAAGTGAGTTCAGTAATCAAATGATTGAAAACATGGAAGGGATTGAGAGCTTTAATATATTTATAGCCGAAGGAGATGGGGCTGAAGAATTTAAGGCTCTAGAGCAGGGGAATCGGCATTTATTAATAGAGTTACCGGATATAAGATATGAGGACTTTATAACAGGTAATCAAATTGATATAGCAATTCATTATGATGCTAGCAATCAACAGATTAGTCAGATTTTATTATCTGCTATAATGGATATATTTAATGAAGCAGAAAGACATATAACTGCTATGCCAAAAATTTTTAATATAGAAACCAACTCTGTTCAAGCGGAAGGAATGACAGACTTTGATTATATTTTACCAGGTATCTTAGCGATGGCCTTAATGCAATTAGGTTTGTTTGGTTCAATACAATTCCTATCATTAAGAGAGAAGAAAATCATTAGAGGCTTAGGGGTTACTCCTTTATCCAGAGGGGCGATTTTAGGTAGCGAAGTCTCACTTAGGTTAATATTAGGGATTATTCAAAGTAGTATTATTATTAGTATTGCTATTATGGTTTTTAATATAAATCTAGTAAATAGTATTATACAGGTCTTTGCTGTGGTTCTGCTGGGTTGTTTAACCTTCATTAGTCTTGGCTACTTATTAATTACTTTTGTTAATACTGTAGAAGCAGGTGAAGGTTTAATACAGACAGTACAGTTTCCTATGATGTTTTTGTCTGGTATCTTCTTTCCTTATGAGTTTATGCCTTCTTTTATTCAGCCAGTTGTCAGGGTTTTACCATTGACATATTTGGGAGATGCTTTAAGACAGGTGATGTTAGGTTTCCCTGGGCCTCGAAGTCTACAGACAAATCTTATTGTTTTGTTTACATACTTATTAATCACTTCTCTTCTTAGCGTAAAATTTTGGAGATGGGATTAAGAAGCACAAAGAAAAAGAATTTTTTTAAAAAAATATAAAAAAATTACAAAAAAGCTTGAATAAAAATAACAATTACTGTATAATTATAAATCAGAAACATTTTTTATATGTTTCCTCCTCGCCCTTCTTGTTAAATTTTACAAGAAGGGTTATTTTTTTACTATTTTCCGGATATTTTTTTGAAAATATCGACAATTGTTACAAAAATATTTGACAATTTATTTATATATTATATAATAATAGTAGAATAGTACTATTATTTTTTATATTTAGCGTACTATTGTATTTTTTAAAAAATAGCTGCTTTGGGAGTTGGATCGAAGAAAAAATACAAGTGAGGTATAATCATGAAAAAATTTTTACTTATATTTTGTTTTTTGCTAATCATAAGTGGAACGTTCTTAGTAGATGCAGCTGAAGAGGATATTCTGGTATCTATGATGTTTTTTGAGACCGATCTTAGAGAAGCTCTTAGTGAGATTTCTTTACAGACTGGTATTAATATAATTCCAGATCAGACTGTTTCTGGTATAATTACTGCTGATTTAGAAGATGTACCTATAGAAGAAGCATTAAGAATTGTACTTATGAGCGGTGGCTATACTTATAGAAAAATAGATGACTTCTATTTTGTAGGATTGGCAGATCCAAAAAGTAGGACTTTTCAAGAATTAAGTGAATTGAATTTAATTGAATTAGAAAATATCGATGTTGCTACTCTTTTAGATGTTTTACCAAGTAATTTTAGAGAATATGTAGTAGGAAATAGGCAGAGTAATGTATTGACTATTAATGCTCCTACAGATGATTATAATAAGATAATGAAGATTATAAACGCTTTGGACAAGCCCAAAAAGCAAGTAGAGCTTAGTGTCTTGATTACTGAAATAGATAGTAGGTCTTTAGAAGAAATGGGGACAAATTTCTTTAGTTTTAGTAATTATGACAGTACTATAAATGAAGCAGCTTATAATTTAAAGGATAATTTATTTTTTCTTGAGACGAACATATTTGGTCAATTAATGGCCAATATAAAATTACTTAAAGAAGATCAGAAGGCAAGTATTGAAGCAGATCCTAGAGTATTGGTTGCTGAAGGGGAAAGTGCAGAATTGTTTATCGGCGATAGTAAGATTATCCTTTTGGATGCTAGAGATACTAATGTTTCTTCTCGGATAGAAAAGGTTCAGGTAGGTGTTGCTTTAGAGCTGAATATAGACAGAATTAGTGGTGATGATATTATTTTGAATATTGCACCCGAAATTAGTCATATTGTAGAAAATAATAGTCCGGATATTATTATTAAGGAAAGTAGAGTTTCTACAACTGTCAGGATTCCTAATGGTCAAACTATTGCAATTGCAGGGATGACAGTGCTGGAAGATTCCTTTTATTCACAGGAAGTACCTGGATTAAGTAAGGTGCCTTTATTAAGATGGCTATTTAGAAACGAGAGAGAGAGACAGGCAGAAAAAGAGTTGCTTGTTTTTGTTACTCCTGTAATTCGTTAGGTGGTAATTAGATGTTTAAAATAAAGTGCCGATGCCAAGTTATTCTATTAACGCTTACTATCTTAAGCATATTTATTTTTTCTAATACATTGCTGGCTTTTGATAACATTTTTCAGGATATAGCTTTTGATAGACAAACTTGGATAAGATCTAGTGATGAAGTAATTATTTATTCTATAGAATTTCATGAAATTAATCAGAGATATTTTAATACCCTTGGCTTATCGGCTTATATCTCAGCTTCCTCTTCTTCTAATATGGGATTGGAATATAATAAAGTTGATAGTCAAATAAAGTTGTTCAGTGAGGATAGTAAGGATATTGCGCTAAAAACTGCTAATTATCTTATTGATGAGGAGAGGCGTATTCAATCATACTTAATGACTTTAGAAAATAAGACTACTGAAATTGTTTTGAGAGAGAAATATTTAAAGCAGCCATCTTCGGGAGAAAAAGATTTACTTTTTGACCTATCTTTAAAACCCTTAATGATTGATTATGATGGGAAAAGGATACTGACTGATATAAAGTTTAAGCAAAATTCAGAGGAAAATATAAATACATTGGAGACAAGTGTCTGGGTAAGAGATGATCATGACGAAGCAATAGCCATAGTTAATAAACGAAGTTTTCGTTCCGGGGAAGAAAAAAATCGTTTTTTTCTTATTTATCTAAGTGCTGTAGTAGTCTCAAATGAAGAAATTAACGATGTAAACAAGATAACTAGAATAGCTGATGTAAGTGATATAGCAGAGATTTTTACTAAAGATTTTCTTTACAGTGATGCAGAAAGAAGGATTAAAGGGGAATTCGCTTTTAATAAAGTCTCTTTTGAATATAGTTATGATAAGATTTACGTAGATTATACTTTGCACTTATCTAAGTATTTTTCTAAGCCAGGTCTTATATATACTTTTAATGGAGGAATTGAACTATATCCTGGAGAGGGTTTATCCATACGAACAATTATTAGTAATGGAGATCTCTTAAATAATATTAATCAAGAAGGGAAGCAAAGTTATAGTCCGAATATTCGCTTTGGTATAGCTGACACTTTAACCTGGCGAGATAGATATCAACTTGCTATATCATATTATCCAATAGCAATAAGAACAGCAACTAAGATTGATAGGAATTTATTCCGATTTTATCTTGCTTATCAAGAAAATACTTGGAAAGCTACTTATAATATAGACTTTATTAGAGGTAAAAACCAGCAGAGGTTTTCATTAGCTTATATTTTTAATGAAAATAAGAACATATCATTAAATTATAATATTGGCTTTTCTAATGAAAATAGTTTATCTATTGCTTTTGAAGTTCCTTTTGGTTAGGAGGGGGAAGAGATGGTAAATCAGAAATCCTATAAAAAAAATATTAGATCATATATGAAAAAAGTATTTATCATCTTATTAGTTTGCAGTGCTTTTACTTCGTTTGTACTTGCAAATGGAGCTCACTTAACTCCTGGATCTATAAAAATAGATATTGATTTCTTTGCGGATGCAGCTTATGCAAATAATAACTTAAGAGTACGGAGACATAAAGCAGATGATATTAATATATATTATCAAATTGCCGATAAGTATATTGAAGGAGTAAATCTGGCTGAATATCTTATGGTAAAAACGCCCTACGCTAATCATTACCAATCGATGGACCAAGCAGTTCTGTTTTTAGAAAATGGTGATAATCAAGTTGAAATAAGTATTAAATTTAGAATTGATCGAAACATATGGAGGATTTTATCTAGACTGCAAGATAAAAAAATATACAGATTAGATTTAGTTTCTGAAAATGGAGCTAGTATAACTATAAATTTACATGTTCATATAAGAAGTAGCTTTACCGTTTCTCCAAATGAAATAAATATAATTGCAGATAATGGTCCTGGCTTTTATCAGGCGGAAGAACATGTACGAATTGATATAGATATGCAAAACAGTAATTGGAATTTATTAATAGAGGCTAAACCATTACATTACCAGGACTATACAGGTAATAATGGTCTTTTTATAGAAAAAGAAGATCTTTATATTTCAATAGATGGAAGTGAAAATTTCCATAGTTTAGCTGTCCCTTATCAAATAAGCGGTAGTAATTATGGTAATAAGGCCAATATAGATCTTATTTTAGAAACGGAAATTAAGTGGGAACATCTTGCAGGTAATTATCTGGGAGAGGTGATAATCACTATATCAGAATGATTTTTTTATTTCTTAGATAAATTATGATTTTTTTAATTATATCATTGCTTCTTTGTTTCTTAAAATAATACACAAGGGTGATTGCTATGCAAATGAAGTCAGAAATAAACAAGAGAATAATTCCGTTACTAGCATTAATTGTCATAATATTCACATTAAGCGTTAGCGCAGAAGCGATGGGTGTGCGCCCTCTCGTTATAGATATGGAAATGAGTCCAGGTGAAACAAGGGAATTTGAGATAAATTTAACTCCATCTGACACTGATCAAATAGTAAGCTTAAGTTTTTATCAGCCAGTTCAGCTGAGCACAGGGAGTTTGACTTATCAGGAAGCAGATCCTGCTCACTTTCCTGCAGTAAATTGGCTAAGTCTTGAACAGAATAGGGTAGAATTACAGGCAGATGAAAATCGTAGAGTTAGAGGTACAGTAACGGTTCCTTTTGATGCAGCTGCCAGCCATACGGTAGTTATTATGGTTGAACCAGAGGCTGGAACAGCTCAACAAGGTGTAAGCTTTAAAGTTAGATATGCTGTTCGCTTAAATATTAATATTGAAAGGGCAGGCTTACGTCCTCAGGGTGAACTAGATAATTTTGAGTTTACATTTAATGAGCAAGGTGTTCCCAGCATAAATACTGTTTTTAGAAATACATCTCCACTCCATTATGATGTTTCAGCAGAGGCTACCATTAGAGATGAAAGAGGTAATTTAGTAGAAAGGTTTCCCTTGAAAACTAATGTAGCTTGGCAGGGAGGAAGAGACTCAACTAGAATATATCCAGGCTCTGAGCTAATATTCTCAGGAAATTTAGCAAGACCTCTACGACCTGGTAATTATGAATTGAGATTATTTTTCAGGTATGCAGGTGGTAGGCAAATTATAGAACGTCATGACATTTCTGTAGAAGAGAGTTTTGACATTGAAGAAGGTTTTGAATCAATCCGGATAAGCCCTGAAATTTTAGAGCTTGAGCTAAGGCCAGGTGCTGTTAGCAGTCAGCCGATTGAAGTTGAAAATCTTAGCGGAGATATTAAGACTATTTCCATAAATGCTAGAGATATTGATATTAATTATCCTAAGTCTATCTTTAGTTCTTTGGATATTTCTATTAGAGGTGGACAGGAGATTACTCTAAGACCTTATGGAAGACAAAGGGTAGTCCTTTCAATTCAGGCCCCTAGGGATCTAGAGCCAGGTGGCTACTATGGTTACCTTGACTTTATAGATAGTTCAGAAGAAAGCGAAGAAATGTCTACTCTAAATCTACAGGTGCTCTCAAATGTAGATGGCATAGAGAGTTCAGGAGAAATTGCTAGTTTATATCACGATCAAAGAGATGAAGAAAATATATTTAGTATAGAAGTTAAAAATACTGGAGATATTCATTTCGTTCCAGAGGGTAGCTTAGTACTTAGAAATACAGAAGGCAATATTGATAGGGCTCTGAATTTAAATTCAGATAGTAATCTTAATGAAATATTACCAGGAAGATCAGAACTGATAATTCTTCTTAGTGATAAAATAGAAAAAGGGAAATATATAGCTGAAGTAAGTTTGAGAGATAAAAATAGAGAACTTAGCATGGAGGAATTTGAAATAATCATAGAATAATTTTATGGAAAAATTACGGTATTAATTGCTATCGCAATTAATATAGATGCCTATTGTAAAGGCAAAAGAGAATAAGGGTGGTGATATGTGACTGAGGTATAAAGCTATTGAAATTTGTTGGTGAAAGGTTTAGTCGTTTTCCACTCATTGGAAGCTATGACCCGCTTTCTTTAATTTGGTCACCTATAGGATTGCGGAGAGCTAGTGGTGAAACCGGCCAATAGAGATAAAAATTTAAATCCAATGAGGAGGAAGTATTATGAAAAAATCAATTATTTTAATTTTGACAGCAGCTCTACTGTTATCAATGAGTGCTATGGTGTTGGGGTTTGCAAGTGGTAGTTTTGAAGTTGGAGTAGAAGTACATCAATTTGCCATATTGGAAACACCAGAGGATCTCTATATCGGTATTCTTGATGAAGATGAAAATACTAATGAAGATAGCTCTCAATTTAGAATAAGAACAAACTTTGGTATTAATCTAGATGTAACAAGTAATGGTTTTGAAGGTCTAAATGAGTATATAAAGTATTATGTAAATGATGTAGAAATAGTACCAGGTTCAGAAGAAAATGGTGTTCTTTCAGTAAATGCAGCACAAAATGAAGAACATACTTTTTCTGTTACTTTTAATGAGGAAGCTTTTATGACAGGGGATTGGGAAACTGTTGAAGCTCGATCTTTTGACGACACAGTAGTTCTAACAATATCTGCACCATAATAGGGTTGTTGTTAATCTTAAAAAAGGCAGGGCATGGCCGTCAAACCCTGCCTCTTTTTTTAGCGTTTATATGATAAAATTATCCTTTTTATTGCAAAGATTTATTAATTATGATATAATATGTTATAAAGTAATTATAACTTATAATCTACTCATTGGAAGCTAAGACCCGTTTTCTTTTAATCTGGTCACCTATAGGATTGCGGAGAGCTAATGGTGAAACCGACCAATAGAAAAATATCCAATGAGGTGAGATTGGAATGAAAAAAAATGTTTTGCTAATTACAATATTTACAATTATAATTTTAAATTCATCACTTTTTGCATATACTATAAGTGAAGAGTTTATTGTAATGCTGCAGGTTAATCCATATGTTTTAATAGAAACACCAGAAGAATTGAATCTCTACTTATTTGCTGATAATCAAGAAATAAATACTGATACTAGTGAATTTAGTATACGAAGCAATTTTGCTCTCAGTCTAGATATTGAATCAGGTGGATTTTATCCTTCTGTATTAAATAATTACATAAGATATATAGTAGATGGAGAAAAGCTTACACCAGGTACTTCAAGTTCTGCTTTATTAACAATTAAAGGTTCTACTTATGATAGTTTTACTTTTATTGTAGAATTATATGAGGCAGAATTAATTGAAAATGAAGCTTGGGAAGAAATATCTGCTATTACTGTATCTGATACTGTAATTCTTACTGTTAGCGCATTATAATTTGTCTTTAATTAATGTTTTTTGATAGAAATCAAATAATTTTAATAATTAATGTAAAATATTATTTAATTTCACTTTACAAGTTATAAAATATATGCTATACTATAATTGAAATAAAAAATTAATATTAATTGCGTTCTTTTCGCGATAAAGGTAAACCTATTGAAAGATAGGGACACAAAGTCACGGACCTAAAGCAAATTGCTATGGTGGCCGGTCAGCCGAAGGGGAGAACCAAGAGGGAGATTAACTATTAAGCCTTTTGGTTTGATAGTTTTTTTTGTTATAAGGAATTTATTCCTTTTGGATTTCCTCTTCTGGAGAAGCTAGTTCTAATGGAACCGCTTGAACCAGAGGAGTGATACATATGAAAATAAGAACTTTTCTTTTAATAATGATATTTTTATTAATAAGTATTAGTTCATATGCACAGGAAAATCAAATAAGAGTAAACCTTAATGTATCTTCAATGCAAGAACTTAGAGTTTTAGAAGGTGTTAATATTTCTTTTGAATATCCCTGGAAAGGTATGGAAGATGGACAAGCTTTAATATTTGAAAATGTGGGTAAAGTAAATGTTAGAAGTAATGTATCCTGGTCATTAAACGTAAATTCTTATGAGTCTAATAGGGATTTAGAAATATATATTAGAGAAGCTAATAGTGATTTTGCCAAATGGCAAAGATTAAATTCTGCTGTAATAACAGGTCAAAGTGGTCAAAACAATATTAGTTGGGATATTAAGATTGTGCAATCTAGAAATAGTTTAGCTTTAAGTAGTCGTAACAGTAGTACTACAAGTAGATCTGATAGGAATTATGATATGAGAAATTTAAATTTGATGTATACTCTTAGTGAAACTTATTAAGAGTTATATATAAAAACCCCTTGTAATTAATCATAGTGATGGCAAGCCCTTTTTGTATTATGATAGACAAAAGCATCTGCTTTTGTCTTTTTTTTTATCAAAAAACAGCGTTATTTATTTTTTAATACAAGTTTCGTGGTTTTTTTAAGTTTGATTACTTAATTTAGTTTTTCAATTGAATAAGGAGTTCAAAAATCCTAGCCTAAACGAAAAGTATTTTTATAAAGTATTTTTTTATTGTAAAGAAGGAATATTAATAAAGATGTAGAAGTATAAATATATAAAGTTAATTTAAGTCTTAAATTAAGTCTTAAATTTAAATCATAAATAAAAGGAGCTTTCTTCATGGAACATAAGCAGGTTGCTAATTCTCAATATATAAGAGATTTGAACTTAACAGCTATATTTAGACTTATTCATAAGTATGGACCTGTCTCTAGGAAAGAGCTTGCCGAAAATACTGGTTATAGCGCAGCTACAATTTCTAATCATGTAAAAAGATTACTAGAGAGTAGGTTTGTGATTGAGACTGATAAAGGAAGTTCTACTGGTGGTCGGAAGCCGGTGTTTCTAACAATCAATCCAGAGCGTCGCCATATTATTGCAGTAGAAATTGAAGTAAATCATCTCAAAATTATGATAGTAAATCTTAAATTCCAGATTAAAGGAGAGTATTCTTATAATTTAGAAAATAGAGACGCAGAGTATGTACTTGCTAAAATGATGAGTGGTATTAATTATTTACAAAAAAAAACAGGGTTAAGTAATGAAAAAATTATGGGCCTGGGAATTGCTGTACCTGCACTTGTGGATACTAATAAGGCCATAGTTAATTTTGCTCCTAATCTGGAATGGAAAAATATTGACATGGAAGAAAAGTTAAAGGATTATTATCAGACCCCATTGCTACTTGAAAATGAAGCAAGAGCTGCAGTAATAGGAGAAAAAGAATTTATTTATCCAGATATAGATAATCTAGTTTATGTATCTATAAATCAGGGTATTGGTTGTGGTATTATTTTTGATGGTCGAATATATAGAGGGGCTAGTAGTAATGCTGGAGAGTTTGGACATATTATTATTGATAGCCATGGTCCTGAATGTCATTGTGGTAATTATGGATGCTGGGAAACCCTGGCTTCATTAAATTATATTTTAAGTAGGTATAGTCAAGGAAAATTGGATTTTTCTCTTGAGGATCTAAGAAAAAAGGCTTTAGCAGGAGATAAAGAACTGGAACTTATATTAAAAGAAACAGGTGAAAATATAGGAATAGGGATAGTCAATATCATTAATAGCCTTAGTCCAGAACATCTGATTATTGGAGGTGATATTACAGATTTCAAAGATTACATTGATGTTGATTTAAAGGGAGTTATTAAAGAAAAATCTTTAGATTTATTTTATCAAAAAGTAAATATTAATTATAGTCAATTAAGCAAGAAAGCATCCTTATATGGAATTGCTAGAATGGTGTTTGATAGTAGAATTGAAGAAGAGATATTTGCTGTTGTTTAAAAAGGGAGGTTAAAAATGTCATATTTATTAGGAATCGATATTGGAACAAGTGGAGTTAAGTGTTTACTCTTGTCTGTTGAAGAAGGAAATATTTTAGGTACTAAAACTGAGAATTATCCGATTTCCACACCAAAATCAGGTTGGTCAGAACAAAATCCAGAAGATTGGTGGAAGGCAACAAAAAAATGTATTGCTGGTCTTATTAGTGATACAAAAATTTCTGCTGGGGATATTAAGGGATTAAGTTTCTCAGGTCAAATGCATAGTTCTGTTTTTCTTGATGAAAATATGGAAGTTATTCGTCCAGCTATTCTCTGGAGTGATACTAGAACAAGTGAGCAGTGCCAGGAAATTTATGAAAAAGCAGGTGGCTTAGAAAATTTAATTGACTATGTTTCTAACCCAGCATTAGAGGGCTTTACCGCACCTAAGATTTTGTGGCTTAAAGAAAATGAGCCAGACAATTTTGCTAAATTAGATTTAGTGCTCTTACCAAAAGATTATATCCGCTATAAACTGTGTGGAGAAATCAATATGGATGTTTCTGATGGAGCAGGTACTTTATTAATGGATGTAGAAAAAAATGATTGGTCTGATGGCTTGTTAGAGAAATTAGACTTATCTAGAGATATTCTACCACCATTAGTAGATTCTATTGCTGTAACTGGTAAAATTACAGAAGATATAGCAAAAGAAACAGGACTAGCAGCAGGTACTCCTGTAGTTGCAGGAGGAGCAGATAATTCCTGTGGAGCAGTCGGTAGTGGTATTATTAAAGAAGGTCGTGTAATGGTTAGTATTGGTACATCTGGTGTAGTTGTAGCATTTGCTCCAGAAGCAGCTGCAGACCCAGGTGGTAGAATACATTTATTCAATCATTCAAGACCAAATAGCTGGTATATGATGGGTGTTGTTCTATCTGCAGGAATGTCATTCCAGTGGATGAAAGAAAGTCTTTTTGCTGATGATATTGATTTTGACAAGCTCAATGAATTAGCTGCAGATACTAATCCAGGTAGTGATGGAGTAATCTTCTTACCTTACCTATATGGTGAGAGAACACCTCATGCAGATGCCAATGCTCGTGGTGTATACTTTGGCATTGGAGCAGAGCATAAGCAAAAACACTTTATCCGCAGTGTAATGGAGGGTGTAGCATATGCTTTAAAAGACTCCCTAGAACTAATCAAAGAACAGGGTGTAGCAATTGAAGAAATTAGAGCAATTGGTGGAGGAGCTAAGAGTGCAGTCTGGCAACAAATTCTGGCTGATGTCTTCGGACAGGAAATAAGCTTGCTAAATGTTGAAGAAGGACCGGCTTTTGGTGCAGCCTTAATTGCAGGTGTAGGTGTTGATGTCTATGACTCATTTGAAGAAGCAGAAAGCGATTATATTAAAGTTGTAGAAACTATTGCTCCAATAGAAGAAAATGTAAAAGCATATGAGAAATATTATCCACAGTACAAAAAATTGTACAGTAGTTTAAAAGAGAATTTTAAAGATCTGGCAGAGGTAAATAATTAATTACACCTATAGGTTTAGCTTAGTGTTTATAGTTTTGTAAGGACTAAGTGGCCTAAAAGTGATAAAAAATAAACTTAGGAGGAAATTAAAATGAGTAATTTTTTTGAAAGTGTATCACAAATTAAGTTTGAAGGAAAAGATTCTAAAAACCCACTAGCGTTTAAATACTATAATGCAGAAGAAAAAGTTGGTGGCCAGACTATGGAAGAAATCACACGTTTTGCTATGTCTTATTGGCATACTTTTGCTGCAGAAGGTGGAGATATCTTTGGTGCTGGAACCTATACACGTCCATGGGAAGCAAATGCTTCAAATCCAATGGAACTAGCAAAGATGAGAGTAGAAGCATCTTTTGAGTTTATGCAAAAATTAGGAATGAAATTTTTCTGTTTCCATGATGTTGATATTGCTCCTGATGCAGATAACTTAAATGATGCTTTTAAGAATCTTGATGAAATTGTTGCCCTAATTAAAGAAAAGATGGATGAGACAGGAATAAAACTATTGTGGGGTACTTCAAACCTATTCTCACACCCTCGTTTTGTTCATGGTGCTTCAACTTCTCCAAATGCTGATGTTTTTGCTTATTCAGCAGCCAGAGTTAAAAAAGCTATGGAGGTTACAAAAGAACTTGGTGGAAGCAATTATGTTTTCTGGGGTGGTCGTGAAGGTTATGAAAGCTTACTAAATACAGATATGGGCCTTGAGCAAGACAATTTAGCTCGCTTTTTACAAATGTCTGTAGATTATGCTAAAGAAATTGGTTTTGATGGTCAGTTTTTAATTGAGCCAAAACCAAAAGAACCAACAAAACATCAATATGATTTCGATGTTGCTACAGTTATTGGCTTCTTAAGAAATTATGGTCTTGAAGATCACTTCAAAATGAATATTGAAGCTAACCATGCTACTTTAGCTGGTCATACATTCCAACATGAGCTACATTTAGCTAGAGTTAATGGTGTTCTTGGTAGTGTTGATGCTAATCAGGGCGATATGCTATTAGGATGGGATACAGACCAATTCCCAACAAATATTTATGACACTACTCTTGCTATGTATGAGATCTTGAAAAATGGAGGATTAGGTAGTGGTGGATTGAACTTTGATGCTAAAGTTCGTAGAACTTCCTTTGAGCCAGATGATTTATTCTATGGTTATATTGCAGGTATGGATGCCTTTGCTCGTGGTTTAAAAGTAGCTGATAAATTATTGAAAGACAAGGTATTAGAAGATTTCATTGCTAATCGTTATAAGAGCTATACTGAAGGCATTGGTAAAGAGATCGTAGATGGAAAAGTAGGCTTTAAAGAGCTAGCAGATTATGCATTAGAAAATGATAAAATTGTAAATGCTTCAGGAAAACAAGAAATGCTTGAAGCTCTACTTAATCAATATATTATTGAAACAGAGTAATTTAATTTTGATCGGTAAACGGTAACGAAATTGTTTTCTAAGAAAACCCCATTATGAATATATAATAAAAGGTATCTTGATTGATATGATCAAGATACCTTTTTCTATTTAATAGATAAAAGGACTTAAGATATTTTAGTCGAAAATTAATAATAGGGTGTCTTAGATTTTTATAGATACTTTTCAAAAAATGTAAATTTATAATTGCATTATTTTCATTTCTTTCGATAAACTAAGAACTCACTATATTAAAATATATTATACGGAGTGGTAAAATGAAAAAAAGGATTTTAGGAAAAACAGGATTAGAAGTAAGTTTATTGGGCTTTGGAGGGTTTCATCTTCTGGAAATTCCTGCAGAAAAGGCTTATAGCTTATTAACTTATTATTATAAAAATGGTGGTAATTATATAGAAACTGCTGCCGCCTATGGTAATGGTGAATCTGAAAGAAAAATAGGCCCTTTTATTGATAAGTATCGTGAGAATATTGTTCTAGCCAGCAAGACTGATAAGCGAGATGCAGAAGGAGCTATGGCTGATATAAATCGAAGTTTAGAAAATTTGCAGACCGATTACCTTGATATAATATTTATGCACTGTGTTAAACAGGAAGAAGATTTAGAAAAGATTCTTTCTTCTAATGGTGCTTTACAGGCTGCTCTAGAAGCTAAGAAAGAGGGCAAGGTTAGGTATATAGGTATTACTTCACATGGGCAACCTGATACATTAATAGAGGCATTAAAAACTGATAATTTTGATGTGATGATGACACATTTTAATTATTTTGATAAATTTAATTATCCTAAATTGGAAAATGAGCTTTTATCTTTAGTAAATGAAAAAAATATAGGTGCTATATGTATGAAACCTTTAGCTGATGGTTTCTTGTGGCAATCTGTTGACACAGCCTTTCAATATGTGTTTTCTTTACCAGTAGATATGGTTGTTACCGGTATGAATACTATGGAAATACTACAAAAAGATTTGGATTTAGCTAATAAATATCAGGTCTTAAATGAAGAAGAAAAAGAAGACTTGTATAAAAATGCTATTGAGCTAGGAGATTATATCTGTCGCCAATGCAATAAATGCTCAGTTTCAGAGAACTATGGAGAAAATTTGAAAGAGGTATTTAAATTAGAGGGATATTATGATAGACAAATGCGCGATGGTAAAGCTCGTAATCCGGCAGAGTTTGCCTTAAGAGATCGTTTGAGATTTTGGCTTGGAGATGTTGAATTAGCAAAGGCTGAGTATAGAAAGATTAAAATAAATGCTTTTGCCCTTTTAGATGAGAAAAAATTCTTTAAACCATGTTTGTATAATTTAGATATTGAAAAGAAACTAAGGATTATAAATTATAAATTAGGTGATGGAGATATCTATTAAATTTGATAATAAGTAATAGTGGAATTATAATAAGCTATATAATACAATAGAAGAGAGAAAAAACATAAAAAAAGAAAACAATAAACACAGTAAAAGAGGTTATCAAATGACAAATACTAAAAGAAGCATAAAGTTATTATTCTTTGTAACAAGTTTTTATTGGTTCTCCATGTATGGCTATATACCAACTTTTGCACCATATATAGAGTCATTGGGAGCTTCGCATAGGTTAATAGGTTTGATAGTGGGTTCATATGGTTTTACACAAATGCTTATCAGAATTCCCTTAGGGATATTTTCAGATAGGCTAAACAAGAGAAAAATATTCGTGGTAACAGGTATAAGCTTGAGCATTATTAGTAGTACAGGAATGTATTTTTCTGAAAGTCCTTATTTAATCCTTTTATTTCGTTCTTTAGCAGGAGCTTCGGCTGCTACCTGGGTAACTTTTATAGTGCTTTTCTCCTCTTATTTTTCCCAGGAAGAAACTGCTAAGTCAGTTGCTATTATGGATTCAGGTGTTAAAACAGGTCAGGTTTTAGCTATGTTTACGGCAGGAATTATTGCGCAACGTTTTGGTCAGCAATCACCATTTATTTTAGCTGCCCTTGGAGGAATTATAGGTCTTACATTAAGTTTAAGAGTGAAAGAGAGTAATGATGTAGAGCATAAGCCTGTTAATGTTAGAGAACTATTGCAGGTGATCAGTAATCAAAGATTTTTAATAGTTTCATTTCTAGGTATTTTATCAATGCTAATTACTTATGCAAGTACCTTTGGCTTTGTGCCATTGCTAGCAAGGAGACTTGGAGCAAGTGAATTTCAATTAGGATTATTAACAACTCTTACAACTATACCAGGGATTTTTTCTGCATTACTAGGTGGAACCTATTTTAGACGAAAGTTTGGAGAGAAAAAAACTATTATTATAGGCTTTCTCTTAATATCATTTTCCTGTATTTTAGTTCCAACTGTTAATCAAGTTTCGTCATTATATTTAGCCCAGATCTTAAATGGCTTTGGGCAGGGTCTGGTATTTCCTCTTTTGATGGGTCTGAGTATTAAAGGGGTAGAGTCAAGTAAGCGGGGAACTGCAATGGGATTTTTTCAAGCGATATATGGCTTAGGAATGTTTACTGGACCTGTGTTACTTGGATTTTTGAGCGATTTGTTCGGATTAAGGACAGGTTTTTGGGTCATAGCTGTTTTAGGTATTACAGCAGCTCTTTTAGCACAAGTATACATTAGAGAGAATTCAATAGAAGTAAGCACTACAATGAAAGGATGATAGAAAATGGAATATAAAAAATTTGCTAACAAATATGTAATCAGAATGGACAAGGGTGAAGAAATAATAAGTACTTTAAAGAAATTTTGTGAAGAGAATCAGATTAGCCTAGGTAGGGTTTCAGGTATTGGTGCAGTTAATAAAGCCAGTATTGGTCTTTTTGAAACAAAAACAAAAGAGTATCATTCACTTGAATTAAGTGGTGATCATGAGATTACATCACTTAGTGGTAATATTTCTAAGATGGATGGTGAAGTATATCTACACCTTCATGCTAATCTTGCTGATAGTAGTTATAATACAAAAGGTGGGCATTTGAGTCAAGCCTTTATTAGTGCTACAGGGGAGTTTATTGTAGAGGAAATAGAAGGAGAACTTGATCGAAAATTTAGTGAAGAAATAGGTTTAAATCTTCTTCAGTTTTAAAATGTTTTATAAATTAACTTGAAAAATAAATAATTTTTTGTATTGTATTTAATTTATAGGGTAAGAATATAATGAATATATATAGATATTCAGAAAGGAGAGATAATTTGACTGTCAAAGAAAAGTCTAATGTAGCATACTTCTGTATGGAATATGGTTTGCATAGTGATTTTAAGATTTATGCTGGAGGATTAGGGATATTGGCTGGAGACTATTTAAAAGCAGCTAAAGATATGGAACTTCCAGTACTTGGTGTTGGTATTTTGTGGAAACAGGGATACACTCAACAATTAATAGACAGTAATGGCAAGGTTTATGATTCTTACCCAAATTATAAGTATGATTTTTTAGAGGATACTAAGGTCAAAGTGAAAGTTAAAATTCGGGGAAGAGATGTTTATTGTAAGGTTTGGCAGGTAAATAATTTTGACAATAATCCTTTGATTCTTCTAGATACAGATCTCCCGGAAAATAATGATCAGTGGATTAGCGGTCAGCTTTATGGCTGGTTTGGAGAAGAAAGAATAGCTCAGGAAATGGTCCTGGGAATAGCTGGTGTTCGTGCCTTAAGAGAGTTGGATTTTGAGCCAGATGTATATCATTTTAATGAAGGTCATGCTGTTTTTGCAGGAATAGAATTGATTAGAGAAAAGATGGAAGAAGAAGGTATGGATTTTGAGGAAGCCTGGGAAGAAACTAGAGAAGAAATTGTTTTTACGACACATACACCTATAATTCAGGGTAATGAAGAGCACCCTCATAAATTACTGGAATATATGGGGGCATATCAAAATTTATCTTTGGAACAGATGGCTGCTATCGGTGGTGTTCCATTTAATATGACTGTAGCAGGATTACGCTTATCATATATAAGTAATGGAGTGAGTGAATTACATAGTAAAACAGCCAATAAAATGTGGGAAGATGTTGATAATAGTTCTGAGATTATTCCAATTACTAATGGTGTACATCGACCTAGCTGGGTGTCTTCAAAAATTATTGATTGCTATCAAGATAAAGATAAATTATGGACTGTTCATATGGAAAACAAGGAAGAGTTAATAAACTATGTTAAAGAAAAAACAGGTCAGCAGTTAAAGAAAGACCTATTACTGATTGGATTTTCTAGAAGAGCAGCGCCTTATAAAAGAGGTACTTTTATCTTTTCTGAACTTGAAAAAATAGAAGCGTATTTGAAAGATTCTCGAATTCAAATTATTTTTTCTGGAAAGGCCCATCCCCTCGATGATGTAGGAAAAAAGATTGTGGCAAAACAATATGCTATGGCAAAAAAATATCCTAAAAGCGTGGTTTTTCTAGAAGATTATAGTATGGAAATAGGTTCTTATTTGGTTAAAGGCTGCGATCTTTGGCTGAATAATCCAAGAAGGCCTAAAGAAGCTTGTGGTACATCTGGTATCAAAGCTGCTATGAATGGTGTCTTGAATTTTAGTACTTTAGATGGTTGGTGGCCGGAAGCTTATCAGGAAGGGAAAAACGGTTGGCAGTTGGGGAATGGTAAAGAGGCAGCTGACTTTGAAGGTAAAGAGAAGGAAAAAGTCAAGAAGCAGGATTTAAATGATTTGAAATCACTCTATAATATTCTATTAGAAGAGATAGTACCTTCTTACTATCAAAGTAGAGAAAAATGGCTTGAGATGATGCAAAATAGTATAGAATCTACATATGATAAATTTTCAGCGCAGAGAATGTTAAAAGATTATTATAAAAAAATGTACGATATAGATGAATATAATATATACAAGTATTAGTATATTTAAAGTAGTAGTTTTAAATTAAAATTAGATTAAAATGTTAGAATATGATTCTTTATAGGAAGGATTTTTAGATCTTATAAAGAATATTAAAACTATTAGGGAAAAAATAGAGAGGGAGTGAAGAGGGCCAATGGAACAAAAATATGATGTTAGATGGGAACAATTATTAGATGATTTAAGTGATATGAGTGAGGTAGCTGAGGAAATGCTGCAGAATTCTATTAAAGCGTTGAACAATAAAGACGATCGTCTTGCCAAAGAAGTAATTAATAAGGATGATGTACTTGATAATTATTTAATTACTATTGAAGAAAAAGCGGCTCGTTTATTATCTATGGATCAGCCTTTAAAAAGTGATGTTTGGAATAATATTGCTACTATAAAGATAGCATCTGACCTGGAAAGAATCGGTGACCTGGCTACTGATATTGCTGATACTGTTTTAGATTTAAAAAATGAAGAGTATTTAGAACCACTTGTAATGATCCCTGAGTTAGCAAATTTAGTTTCAGATATGCTTGATACTGTCCTTGAGGCTTTTGTAGAAAAAAATGTTGATTTAGCCGAGGCTGTGTGTAGAAAAGATGAAGAAGCTGACAATATTTTTGATCAAATTTATCAAAGCGGTATAAAATTAATAGGAAAAACTGGAGAAACAACCTCTAATATTAGTCAGGTTGTTAGTTTTTTAAATGTAGCAAAATCTTTAGAAAGAATAGGAGACCATGCTACTAATATTGGAGAAGAAACTATTTTTACTGCAACTGGTAAGCGTGTTAAGTATTAAGAAACCCTCATGAAGTTTTATATTTTAACTCTCTAAAAATTTAAGATTACTTATTAAATATTTATGCAAGAAACCATCCATTTGGATGGTTTCTTGCTGTTAAAATTTTATAATTTAAAAAACTCTAAAGATATATTATATATGTCTTGGTTTTACAGAAACAGTTTTTATAGCTTTAGTTACAATAGAAATGGTATCAACCTTTAATTGACTCTCGAATTCTTTAATCTTTGTTTGTACTTCTCCTTCGCGGCTAGCTGTATATCTTGCTGGTAATCTATTAAGAGCATATGTGGCTATATCTACTAAGCAAAGCTGGCAGGTACAAAAATCATTAAATTCATCTTTAAGTAGTAGTTCTTCAATAGTTTCTAAAACTATTTCTTCAGTACGGTTTCTTAAATTCTCACTAATACTTTTTAAGTTGATTTTTCTCTCCTCCTTTTAATAATTATATATTATTTATTATATAATTCTCGTTTTTTATTAAAAGACCTTTTGAATTAAACAAATTTCTGTGTTAGAATATTTATATAAGGATTAATTTAGATTTTAGATTACGGGGGCAAATTATGTTAAATTATTATAGTAATTGGGAGTCTATAAACAAAAAATTTAAAGCATTAGTGGCAAATGAAAATAATATGATTGCTAATATGGCTAATGCTTCTGCTTTATTATATAGTGAGTTGGATCAAATTAATTGGGCTGGTTTTTATATTTATCAAGAGAAAGAACTTATATTAGGACCTTTTCAGGGTTTGCCAGCATGTGTAAGAATTCCTTTGGGTAGAGGGGTATGTGGTAAGGCAGCATATGATAAAAAAGTGTACTTAGTTCCAGATGTTCGTGAATTTCCAGATCATATTGCCTGTGATCAGGCGTCTCGTTCTGAGATTGTATTACCAATTATTGTCGATAAGAGATTGATTGGTGTACTTGATATAGACAGTCCTATAAAAGCTAGGTTTGGGAATAAAGATAAAAAAAACCTTGAAAAATTTTTAAATATCTTACTTAAAAACACTAAATTTTAATTTTAATAAGTTAAGAGAAGTATTTATTTATACTTAGGATTGTGAATAAATTATCAAAATAGTGTTGGGAGGTGTTTCATATTTTAGACGAACTGGATATGAAATTAATAAAAGATCTTTCTAAAGATAGCCGCATTAGCTATGCAGAATTAGGAAGGAAATATGAACTAAGTAGAGTTGGTATTAGGGAGCGTATAAATAATCTTGTAGAAAAAGGAGTAATAGAAAAATTTACTATTGTAGTAGACCATGAAAAACTCGGAAAAAATTTGTCTGTATTTTTTGATATAGAAGTTAAACCTGACTCTTTATACAAAATAGCTAATGAATTATCAAATGAAGATGTAGTTATCAATATCTTTATGATGACAGGTTCTCCTACCTTATATGTTAATGCTCTCTTGAAAAATCATGATGAGTTAGAACGGTTTTTAAAAGAAAAGTTATATTCAAAAAAAGATGTATTAAGAGCAAATACAAATATTATGCTCAAAAAGTTTAAAAGTCCCGATATTGGTTTTTGTCCGTAAGTGACAAACTTCACTAGCTTTAATTAAAACAGCACCCATCAGGGGTGTTTTTTTATGTATAAAAAAAAATAAGTAGGGGATTTTACATAATAGCATATATAGTATATACAGTGCTATTTAATTTTTTTATGTTTATATTTGACAATAATAATGAAAGCTGTTATAATTAATAATAGTAATAATTACTAATTGAATAATTACTAATTGAATAATTAGTGAAGGAGGTTATGTAAATGGTTAAAAATGAAATTACTGCTGAAAATTTACGCTCTGCATTTGGAGGTGAAAGTCAGGCTTACCAACGTTACATAGTTTGGGGGAAAGTTGCGGAAAAAGACGGCTTCCCTAATGTGGGGCTTTTATTTAAGGCTATAGCTTATGCTGAAGAAGTGCATGCCGGAAATCATTTCCATGCTCATAAGAATATAGAAGGTGATTTTCTTGTAGCTTCTGGTGCTGGATTTGGCATAGGTTCTACTTCAGAAAATCTTGAAGGTGCCATTGCAGGTGAAAATTTTGAGATAGAGCAAATGTACCCTTCTTACTTGTTGGTTGCAAAAGATCAAAAGGAGTCTGATGCAGCTCGTTCCTTCCATTATGCAGTTGAAGCTGAAAAAATTCATTCTACTCTATATTCGGAAGCAAAGCAAGCTGTTGATGCAGGAGATGATTATGAATTAGAATATCTAAGTGTTTGTGAAGTTTGTGGTCATACAGTAAAAGATGGAACACCAGACAAATGTCCAATCTGTGGAGCTACAAAAGAACAGTTTAAAGAATTTAGAAAATAAAAATAAAATCGTGGGGAGAGATAAATATGGCATATTATAATATAAAATCTACAAAGGATGAAGCTAATAAAACAGCTTTAGAAAAAAAACATGTTCCTTTTATCCAGGCACCTGAAACCGTGAAAAAGGGAGAGTATTTTGATGTAAAGGTTAGAATGGGTGAAGAAATTGATCATCCAATGGAGGCAGAACATTTTATTCAATATCTAGATTTATATGCTGATTATTATCACTTAAGCAGAATTAGTTTTACTCCTGAATCAAAGGCTGAAGTTACATTTACTATAAAATTAGAAGAGTCTTGTACTTTAAGGGCTTATGAATTGTGTAATATTCATGGACAGTGGGAAGCGGCTAAGAAAATTGTAGTTGAATAATCTATCCTAAGTTCCAATGATCAGGATATAATAAAACTAATTACTTATTTTTATATTAAAATATTTGTTTTATCATGCATATACCTTGTTTAATAAAGGGATAATATTAAATGGAGGTGTATAGCCCTAAATGGCAAAAATAATGTCAGATAAAACCAAGTATGAATTGGCTGAGGAGTTAGGTTTCGCTCATAAGGTCAAGGATGGTGATTGGGGCAATATAACCACCCGTGAGGCTGGGTCATTGGTACGTGCTGCTATTTATAAAGCAGAAGAAATGATGGCTCAGGAAGAAAAAAGACAGTAGGAGTATTCTCCTGCTGTCTTTTTTTGTCAAGAAAACTGTTTATTTTTTAAGCTATTTACAACTATAATATAATTCAATATCTTGCAAAATCATGTCATTAATTATATAATAATATTTGGAATATTTATATGCGTTTCCACTTAATACATAGAAAAATTTAGGGGGTATTAAATTGAATAAACAATATTTGGACAAAGCGTGGCAAGAAGAAATGCGAATTAAATTAGATGTTAATAATATATTCGTAAATAATGTAGGAGAAGAGCATGGGATTAGTAAGGAAGATGTTAATCAGTTTAGTGATAAGGTAAAAAAGGCAGCTCAAAATATACGGAATGCCAATTTGGGCTTTATGGAATTACCGTATAATCAAGAGCAGGTTATTAAAGAGATTAATGAATTTGTTGAAGGAAATAAGGAGAAGTATGATAATTTCGTAGTATTAGGAATTGGTGGTTCTGCGCTAGGTAATATAGCTTTGCAAACAGCTTTGAATGATCCGTATTATAATTATAAAGAGGAAGCACGTAATAACTATCCTCGTTTGTTTGTACCTGATAATGTGGATCCTGCTCGCTTTAAGAGCTTACTAAGTATGCTGGACTTAAAGAAAACTATTTTTAATGTGATTTCAAAATCTGGTGGTACAGCAGAAACAATGAGTCAGTATTTAATTGCTCGTCAATTACTTGCGGAAGAAGTAGGAGAAGACAACTTGAAAGACCATTTTATTGCTACTACAAGTAAAGATTCGGGTTTTCTAATAGAAATAGCTAAACGTGAAAATTTTAAGACTTTTTTTATTCCAGAAAATGTTGGGGGTAGATTTTCTGCATTTACTCCAGTAGGATTAGTATCTGCGGCTTTTTGTGGTATAGATATTGAAGGCTTACTTGCTGGAGCAGCGTATATGGATAAAATCTGTCAGACAGAGAATTTATGGGACAACCCTGCATATTTAAATGCTGTTTTACAGTATATTGCTTATGAAAATGGCAAACCTTTATCTGTTATGATGCCTTATGTACATAGTTTGAAAGATGTTGCTGATTGGTATAGACAATTATGGGCTGAATCTTTAGGTAAAGAGGTTGATAGGGAAGGAAATGTTATTAATGTTGGACCAACACCAATTAAGGCTTTAGGTGCTACTGACCAACATTCACAGGTACAACTTTATATGGAAGGACCCTATGATAAGGTAATTACGTTCCTTGAAGTAGAAGACTATGGTGTTGATATTGAAATCCCTAAATTATATGAAGATATACAAGGGGTTACTTATCTTGGTGGACATAGCTTAAGTGAATTAATTAAGACAGAAAAAAATGCTACAGAATTAGCTTTAAGTAAACGTGGTAGGTTAAATGAAACAATCATTCTTCCGGAAGTAAATGAATTTACTATGGGGCAGCTATTCTATATGCTTGAATTACAAACAGCCATGGCAGGTGAATTATTTAACATTGATGCTTTTAATCAACCAGGTGTTGAATTAGGGAAGCATTATACTTATGGTGTTTTAGGCAGAGATGCTTATCAAGAAAAGAAAGATGAATACAATAATAGACCTGATAAAGATGATTCTTTAATTATTTAAAATCATTTAGTACTTTAAGTATGTGGCCTGGGGATATGGATATGATCCTAATGATTTAATATTTTTATTTGAATTAAGGAGTGGGTCTGCTTAACAGCTTGTTTTAAAGCATAGATGATAGAAATCATTATAGGAGGAAATCTAATGTTAGAAGTTAGAGATTTATTCAAAAGCTATGGTAAGATGGAGGCTGTCAAGGGCATTAATTTTCAAATAAAACCTGGAGAAATATTTGGATTTTTGGGTCCGAATGGTGCAGGTAAAACTACAACTATAAAAATTTGTTCTGGTTTATTAAAGGCAGATTCAGGTAAAGTGCTGATTAATTCATATGATATTCAAAAAGAGCCAGTTGAGGCCAAAAGAAATTTGGGCTATGTTCCTGAAAATCCCTATCTTTATGATCGTCTTACAGCGAGAGAATTTTTGCAATTGGTTTCTGATATATATTTAAAAGACTTAGATTTTCATGAAAAAGAAAGTAGAATAAATAATATACTAGAATTATTGGAGATGGATAAAAGGGCTGATGAGTTAATAGGATCATATTCCAAAGGTATGGGTAGAAAGATAATTTTAGCTGCCGCCTTTTTACACAGGCCTAAAGTAGTTCTTCTGGATGAACCAACACATGGTTTGGATGCTTATAGTGCTAAAACTGTAAAAGATTTGTTTCGAAAACAGGCTAATGAGGGAAGTGCTATTTTACTTACAACACATGTAATGGAAATTGCTGAAAGGCTATGTGATCGTATAGCTGTTATATATGAAGGCAAGATTAAGGCTGTTGGTACTCTAGAACAATTAAGACAGAAAGCAACCAGCAAAGACTCTTCTCTTGAAGATATCTTTTTAAAACTGACAAAAAAAGAAGAAACAGAGGAGGTTGCTGGCTGATGGAGTATATTCGCTTTTTTTTCCTGCTTAATTTTAAGAGTATAAAAAACAGTTGTTTATTTGATAAGGAGAGAAAAAGGAAAACTATTATAAATTCAATACTTATAATATTGCTGATGCTACTTTCTGTTTATTTATTAAACCGCTTTGTTTTTAATGGTTTTTTATCAGATATTGATGAGAGTATTTTTCTGATTGCTAGTGTGTCAATTACACTAATGTTTTTTATTTTTTTCTTTATACAATTTGCTGAAGCTATTAATAAGGTTTTAGTTGAAATATATCGCTCACCTGATTTAAATTATTTAAATTCTATGCCTTTACCTGTTAATTATATTTTTTTATATAAGTTCTTAACTTATATAGCAAATGGAATTAAGCGAAATTTGCTTTTTGTTTTGCCTGTCTTTATTTCGTTAGGGATTGTAAGTGAGGCATATTGGCTATATTATCTTTTAATTTTACCTGTCTTTTTCCTTTTTTCCTTACTACCATCATTATTGGGTATTCTTTTTGGCATGATAGGGTTGAACTTCTTGAAAATAAAAATATTTAATAGAGTAGCTCAGGGTTTAAATTTTCTGGCTAATGCTTTGATCTGGATAATTATTATATTTGATAGTGATTTATTTATATCATTTACGGAGCGCATAATGGTCTTTTTTGAATATGAACTGCTAGTAGATTTATTTCCCATAACAGCAGCAGCTAATACGCTTGTTGCTTCTATGCTTGCAGATTATAGTCTGCTCTGGCGTCCTTTTTTATTTTTGATATTAGTTACTTTTTTGATGGCTTGTATAATTTTTTATGCAGCCAAGGGGTTGTTCTATCAAGGATGGGTGGCTAATCAAGGTGTAGAGCTTAAGAAAAAGAAGAAAAAAGTTCATCATAAAGATAATAAGAAAAATAAAAATCCAAATTATGCCATGTTAACAGGTGAATGGAAAATGGCTTTTCGGAACACTGATATCTTATCTTCTACTATAATGCTTATCATATTAGTTGTAGCAGGTCTCTTGTATTTTTCTTTTTCAAATATACTAGTAGATAGTTCATTGTTTGCTTTTCTTATATTTATTATTCTTGCTTCTATTGGTATATTTATAATTATAGCAATTCCTTTTACTTCTATTGAAATGGCTACTAATTTTAATTTAATGAAAGAAAAATATTGGTTATATAAAATAATGCCTGCTAAAGCAAAGGATATGCATTTTTTTCAATTATTAATGTACCTGATCCCCTGTGTAGTATTTATGCTGCCTTTTTCACTGATATTTGGGATAGCTCGTAGCCTTTCTATCCCCATTATACTTTTAGGATTCTCATATTTTATCTTAATTAATATCGCCCATATAAGCTTATCTAATCTTTTTGATATGATTTATATAAGCAAATATTTAGATAAGAAGAAAAGTATAGGAATGATTTTATCGTTTCTTGTTCCACTGCTTTATCATCTTTTGGTTATTTTACCCCTGGCTTTTTATCTTTTACCAGAGGGTTTCTTGGATATTGAGTTTTTTGCAATGATGAGTAGATATTTCAACCTGGGAATAAGTCTTTTTATACCAATAGTGGTAGTTTTCTTGACTTATTTTCTTTCTAAAAAATATTATCTTTACTACTGGGATAAGCTTGAAATATAGTGCATAATGCAAGTGTGATCAATAAGCAAAATAATATTAGAGGAGGATGAAAGATGAATTTTAAAAATGAATTCGATAGAAAATTAATAAGTGCAGAAGAAGCAGCTGGAAAAATTAAATCAAATGATAATTTAGTAGTAGCCCTTGGGTGTGGTGAAACACCTGCTATACTTGAAAAACTTTCTGAAAGGTATAAAGACTTAGAGGGAGTTACTATAAATCAGATGTTACCCCTTTATAATTACTCCTATTTTAAAGAGGGTATGGAAAATTCTATAAAACATAATGCATGGTTTATAAGTGGTTTTACTAGAAAAATGGTTAATGAGGGACGAGCTGATTTTACTCCTAATTATTTTCATGAGTCACCTGTTTTATTTAAAGAATATTATGATATTAATGTTCTATTAGCATCTGTTTCTCCAATGGATAAGCATGGATATTTTAGTTTTGGACTTTCAGTTGATTATACAAAAACTATTGTTGAACATGCAGATATGATTATCTTGGAAGTTAATGATAATATGCCAAGAACTTTAGGGGATTCGTTTATACATATCAGTCAGGTAGATCATCTAGTTGAAAATAATCGTTCTTTACCTGAGTTGCCTGTAGCAGAAATTGATGAAGTAGAAGAGAAAATTGGTCAATATATTGCGGAACTAATTGAGGATGGTTCAACTATTCAGTTGGGTATTGGTGGTATACCTAATGCAGTAGCAGCATCTCTCAATAACAAGAAAAACCTGGGAATTCATAGTGAAATGTTAACTGATGGCATGGTGGATCTTGTTGAAAAAGGAATAGTAAATAATAGTAAGAAAACATTACATAGGGGCAAAATTATAGGCGCTTTTGCTGCTGGCTCAAAAAAATTGTATAATTTTTTAGATGATAACCCTATGGTTGAAATGCATCCAGTTTCATATACGAATGATCCAGTAGTGATAAGCAAAAACAATAAAATGGTTTCAATAAATTCCTGTATAGAAGTAGATATGTTAGGGCAGTGTGCAGCAGAAACCATTGGGACGAAACAGTTTAGCGGTACAGGAGGCCAAACAGACTTTGTTCGTGGTGCTGTTAAGTCAAAAGGCGGTAAAAGTATTATTGCTTTAAAATCTACAGCAGTTAATGGTACAAAGTCAACGATAGTTCCAATATTAACAGCAGGAGCAGTTGTAACAACAGGAAAAAATGATGTAGATTATATTGTAACTGAATATGGAGTTGCTCACCTGCGCGGGAAGACAGGTGCAGAACGTGCCAGGGCTTTGATAAATATAGCTCATCCAGATTTCCGTAAAGAGCTAGAAGAAAAATCAGCTTATATTTGATTATTTTTTAGCATTAAAGTATAATAGTTTGGAGAAATAAGAAATTGAGGAGGTTTTTTTATGCAAGTTATTTCTAAAGAAATTATTTGTGATATACAGTTCTATAAATGTTCTCAAGATAATCAAGAATTTATTGCTGAACAAATATTTGCAAATAAAAAGCCTAGATCTCCTATTGTGACTGATATTAAAAAAAAGGTTCAAAAAATAATAAAAAATAATTCAGAGTTGATAGAACATCCTTCTTATATTAATTATGAAGGCTTTGAACTTGTAAACGACGAATATGTTTTACTGCGCAAAGGTAGAGAATTTTATAAACCCGCGACTTATTATTTAGAAGAAAAGAAATTAACAATTGAAGATATTGCAAATATTATGGAGACTTTTTTGGAGATAGCCAAAGAAGCAGAAGTAAATGCTTTGGAGTGGCAGCATATTAGTCTGGATTCTTTTTGGCTAGACGACTCCAAGAAACTTAAGTTCATTGACCCGGATATTATTAAAGAAATAAACAAATATCGAAAAGTAACAGGAATTAAAAATATGGAAACATATCAATCTGTAGAGATATTCAAAGATGACACTTGGGATGAAAAGGCTAGAATATATTCTGCTGGAATCTGTTTCTATTATCTATTGACTTCTGTTAGTCCTTTTAAAGAAGGAGATAAATCGGACTTAGTCCATGATATTTTTAATTTAAAAGTATTAGACCCAATATATTTAAATCCAAGCATTTCTTCAAATTTAAATGAAATAATTATGCGGAGTATCTCTAGAGAAATAGACAATCGATTCAGTACTTGGGATGAAGTTCTAGAAAATTTAAATAGAGCAAAAGAAAATGGTGTTTCCGCAAGCAAGAAAGAGAAAGACAGCAATAGAGCAAAGGCAGCAAAAATGATAAAAAAATCCTCTAGAAAACGAGGTTTAATGTTATTTTGGCGTGATCGATGGAAAAGTATAGGTATTGCATTTGCTATTCTTGCAATGATTTTAATGATTAACTCAATGGGTGGGAGAGAGGATATTATAACAGAAGAGACTAGTTCTATGGAAGTAGTAGGATATTTTTATCAAGCTATCAATCAAAAAGATGGAGAACTATTGGGAGAAAGTACAAGTGTTAATTTAGGAAGATTGAAGAGAATGGTTCTAGAAGTTCATGTTATAGAGTCGATGCGTTCGGCATACGAGTATCAAGAAGTAGATGAGAGAGATAGTTTGTTTGGAATTCAAAATTTATCAGTTCGTGATATTTCTAATGAGGAGAATAAAGTATATAAAGCTAATTATATATTTTATTATAATGAACCACCACCTCCTGAGCAACGGGAAACAATGGGTATAACTAGACATGAGATAGAAATGGAAGATACACTAGTATTAAAAAAATTAAATGATATTTGGAATATAGTTGAAATCCAAGGGAGTCTTAATTTTGTTATTGATGGAAATTTAGATGGTCTTCTGGAAGAATAATTATCAAACATCAAAAAGACTCAGCTTTAAGATTTTACTGAGTCTTTTTTAAAAACAAGCTTAAATTATGCAAGACGCTTATAATAATTTCTTTTAAAAGCATCATATTCGTCTTGACTTATGCGATAATTTGACCCTAGTTTAATAGGTAACAATTGCTTCAAGGCAATATATTCATAAATTTTTCTAGGTTCGATTTTTAAAAGACTTGCAATTTCATCTGGACTGTAATATTTCATAGTTCTTGCCACCCTTCATGTGATTATATTCACTAGTATTTAAAAAAATAAAAAATGCTTATATTTATTTAGTAAGGCAATTGTTAATTTTATGTAGCAATATATTTTTAAAATTACAATTGCTGAATCAAAAAAGCCTAAAAACCTTGATAGAACTAGCATTATGGTATAAAATAACTTTTTTTAATTAAGTACTAAGCTATATGATTTTTTTCTACAAATTTATTATATAATGTTTTTTTACATTTGTAAAGAGTATTTGTAAAAAAAATCACAAACATTTTTAAATAAGTTCTTACATAGAAATTAAATATATCAAAACTACAATATAAAAGGATGAAATGATTATATAATTCATAATTATAAGATAAACTCATAGCTATAATTAGGAGGAAGGAGGGGTAAAATGATTGACACATTTACAATAACGATAATTTTCATTTTTTTGTCTGCTTTTTTGGCTATTATGATTAGGAAGCTAAAAAGAGATAAGTGTTTAAAAGATTTTCATAAAGATATAATAACTTTTGAAAGTAGAAAGGGAGAAGTTCTTAAGGGGCAAATGAATGTTGGGAATACTGGGCTAGAATTTCTCTTAAATAAACCTATTGTTGATAATTCAATTGTATTAAAAAGTGTTCTTTTATATAAAGCCGAGTATATAAATATTCAAGCATTAGTTAGGTATATTGACGATTTGAGTGATAAAAGTTTATTGGAGAGAGAAAAAGATTTAGATAGAACGTTTCATCCTACAAAGCTTCGTAAGTCGAGAAGAAGAGTAGCTAATTTTTTTCGAAGAATAAAAGATTCTTTACTTGAAGTGTTTAATATAGCATCAAAACAGGTAAATCAAAATTCTACTCTTGGTCTTTTGGTAAATTCTCAGGATAAATATATTGATAAAGTAAAAAAAGAGTTTTTTGGATCTATAGAAAATTCTTTTGAACCACTATTAGAAAAGTATATAGGATATCGAGTTGTTTTAGAATTAGATAAAGACGGTAGTGTAATTAAATATAATGGAATTTTAAAAGATTATACAAATGAATTCATTGAATTAATTGACTTGAACTATCCCCAGATAAATGATTTAAGTATAAAGGGAAGGGCAGATTTAATTGTATTAAGAAGATATGGTGTAATTAGGGGTTTGTCTTTGCAAAAGAGGACAGTAAATATAGATGAACAATAATTGTTTGCAAAGTATTCCTATATTAAACAACTCAAACTTCGCAGTTGCGATAATAAACTTAATAGTCTTTATGCGATAAACTCATCTGTGAAGTTTGAATTAAATAATAAAGTGTCATTTATGGTTATAAATACTAAATAAAATTAGTATTTATTTTTTTTTGATAAGCTATACTAATTAATGATAATTTATAATAAGGAGGTATGTGAATGTCAAATTTGAGCAATATGGAACTTGAAAATTTAAGACATTTGATTATTGATGAGCAGTTATCAATAGAAAAGGCTAATATTTTTGCTCAGCAGGTAAATGATCCACAATTAAGAACATATTTACAAAAAAAGATGAATAGTGCACAGCAAAATGCTCAGTCTTTAAGTCAGTTTTTAATGTCGTAAAATTAATTAAGTAATAAATAAATGGAGGGAAAACATGCTACAAGATAATCAAATTGCTTTAGATTGTTTAATGTCAAGTAAAATGAGTATTATTGAGTTGACAAGAGCTGCTAATGAAGCTAGTTCACCTCAGATAAGACAGAAATTAATTCAGATGCGAAATCAAGCGGAGCAGGACCATCAAGAGATATATCATATAGCAGAAAGAACAGGAGGTTATATAGCGGCCGGACCTGCAAGTAATCAAGAGAAAAATAGGGTTAATAGCTTTATTCAACAAAAACAACAAAGAGCAAATCAAATGCAAGAGCAAGAATACCGACAAGGTCAGTATTCTTATCAAATGCCTGGAGGGCAGTATATGCAAAGTCATAATAATCAGGGTGCAAATTATTATGAAAATGTTAATCCTTTACAAGGACAGAGTCGGAAGCAATTTACTTCTTATTAATTCTTATTAAGCTTAGTAATTAACTCAAACTTCGCAGATGAATTTATAGCAAAAGCCTGTTTAGACATGACGCCTTCGATAGCCTAATACAAACTTTAATATCAAAATAGTAATACCTTTAGGTGTAAATTATCCATGCGTGTATAAAAGATAATTTAGGAGCAACTTCATTCACCGAAAATAGCTAGCCCAAAATTGAAGATTTCTTTACGTTTATTCAGCAAATGGCTAAGCAGGAAGTATATTAAAACTATTATAGCAACTGTGAAGTTTGATAGTTTGAGTAATTAAATTAATTAATGTATTTGAGTATAATCTGTCAGAAAAGTCTAGTATTATGGTATATCCATTGTGCTAGACTTTTTTTTAATGTATAATTAAAGTTAAATAATATTAGCAGGAGTGAGGAATTTGAAATTATCTCTAGCAAAAACGTATACTTCTAAAATAATAAAAGGAATTGCTGAATTTGATATGATAAAAGAAGGAGATCATATACTTGTTGGTTTATCTGGAGGTAAGGATAGTAGTTTTTTGCTTTTTGCATTAGTTATATTGAAGAAGCACCTAGGTATCAACTTTAATATATCAGCTATTACAATTGATCCCGGCTTTAAAGCTGTTGATTATTCTTATCTAAAAAACCTTTGCTATGAGCTTGATGTTCCTTATCATATTGAAAAAACAAAAATTGCTGAATATATATTATCTGAAGAAAAAACAGCATGTGCTAAATGTGCTCATTTTAGACGAGGAGCATTGGTTAATTATATGAAGGAAAAAGGTATCAAAAAAATAGCTTTTGGGCATCATTATGATGATGCTGTAGAGACTTTTCTAATGAGCATCATATACTCTGGACAAGTCTTATCGTTACAAGCAGTACGACATTTAACTGAATCAGATATATATATAATTAGACCGCTTATCTATTTAAGAGAAAAACAAATTATAGAAGGCAAAAAATTAATTGATTACCAAGAAAAGGAGAATCCATGTCCTTATAATAAGATTAGTAAAAGAGCTGAAATAAAAGAACATTTGAATAGGTTCACTAATGATAAACAAATTTTTTATAATCTTGCTGCTGCTATGAGGGAAGATGCACCAATAGAGAGATGGGACAAACAAATGGAAGAAGAAGAATTAAGTTTAAAAATGAAGTCTTTATGGACAGGAAAAAAATAATCAATGAAATATTGATTATTAACGTAAAGTTGTGTTCTGGAAAGTACCAAAAGGAGGTTGCAAGTAATGAAGATAACATTAGCTCAAATTAATCCGATTATAGGGGATATTAAAGGTAATTTGAAAAAAATAAAAAAAGCCATACAAGAAAGTAAAATTGAAGAGGGTGATTTGATAGTATTCCCAGAATTAAGTCTAACAGGATACCCTCCGAGAGATTTGTTATATAAAAAAGATTTTATTTCTGAAACAAAAGTAGCGATACAAGAATTAATAGGATTTTCAAGAGAGTGTGATGAAGGAATATTAATTGGGGCACCTCGTGAAACAAATAAAGATACAGGTAAAGGTTTACATAACTCAGCGCTTTTAATATATAAAGGAGAGTTATTGTTTCAGCAAGATAAAACTTTACTACCTACATATGATGTATTTGATGAAGATAGATATTTTGATCCAGCTGATGAGATTAATATAGTAGAGTTTAAAGGTGAACAGCTTGGGGTTACTATTTGTGAAGATATTTGGAATGATGAAGAATTATGGCAAGATCGTAAATACAATCTAGATCCTGTAGAGATTCTTGTTAATAAAGGAGCAACTATTATAGTAAATCTATCGGCTTCTCCTTTTCATATAGGTAAAGACGTAATAAGATATAAAGTATTAGATAATTATTATAATAGATTTAAAGTACCTCTAGTATATGTAAATCAAGTAGGTGCTAATGATGAATTGATTTTTGATGGGAAAAGCTTATTATTGAACAGAGAAGGTGAGGTAGTTGCTTGTTTAGATGCTTTTGAGGAAGATATAAAAACAATTGATTTAAATAAAGATAATGATATCATTCAAAGAGACGATCTTATTTATGAAGAAGTAGAAAGCCTTCATGATGCACTTGTAATGGGGATTAGAGATTATTTCTATAAAACTGGCTTTGAAAAGGCGCTAGTAAGCTTGTCTGGTGGTATTGACTCTGTGCTAACCACTTGTTTGGCTGTGGAAGCTCTTGGTGCAGAAAATGTTTTTACAGTTACTATGCCAGGTCCTTATTCCTCAGAAGGTAGTGTTAACGATTCTCTACAATTAGCTGAAAATTTAGGTATAGATTGTATAGTTGTTCCCATTAATGATATCTATGATTCATATTTTGCTACTTTAGGAGAGGAATTTAAGGATGTTGAAATGGATGTGACTGGAGAAAATATTCAGGCTAGAATTAGGGGTAATATTATAATGGCTTATTCTAATAGATTAGAGCAATTAGTCTTATCTGCTGGAAATAAGAGTGAATTAGCTGTTGGCTATTGTACCATGTATGGTGATATGAGTGGTGGTTTGAGTGTTTTAGCTGATGTATACAAAACTATGGTTTATGAAATAGCGGGTTATATTAATAAAGATAAAATAATAATACCAGAGAATGTTATAAAAAAGGCACCTTCAGCGGAATTAAGTCCCAATCAAAAGGATGAAGATTCCTTACCTCCTTATGAAGTTCTTGATCAAATTTTGTATTCTTATATTGATATGAATATGTCTTTAAATGAGATTGTGGAAAAAGGTTATGATGAAGAAATGGTTTTTTGGGTATTGCAGAGAGTGAATAATAATGAGTATAAGAGACGACAAGCGGCGCCTGGTCTTAAAGTGAGTTCAAAAGCTTTTGGACTAGGTCGAAAGATGCCGATAGCAGCCAGGCTTGAGAGTTAATGTAGTGAATTATCTTTTCTAGAAAGTAATAAGATAAAATTAAGTAAAAAAATATTTGTATAGTTCTTATTTTGAGTATATAATATTAATATACATATATTAAGTTTAAATCTTGAGTAACGGGCGAGTGTTGAATTACAGGATTTAACATATTATATAGAAGAACAAAAGCATTTAATATCTTAATTTCAAAAAAATACCAGCGTCAAAAGGGGATAGATTTTTTAAATTATGCAGGAAAATAAACATTTTTGTTGAATAATAATCTAAGTAAGTTTATAGAATTAATTTTTCTTATTTTTTGTGTTATGGCTGTAAGCCAATTTAGCAAATTCAAAGATTATTAATTAAATTTAGCATCTTTGTGAATAATAAAGTAGTATTTTATGATTATTTTCTTTGAATTATTATAAGGGCTTATCATAAATAAGTTATAAGGGGTGGAAATGAAAATGGATTTATCAGAATTTAAGGTTAGTGATTTTATTAATATTGAAGGTGAACAGTCTTTAGGTAAGGTAGCAACAATATTGGCGATTGTTGATGATAAGTATGACAATCAAATAATTGATTCTTTGAAAGAAGAAGGTTATAAACCTGTTATTACTAGAGCAGGTGGAAAAGGCGAAGATTTTAAAAATAAAATTTTAAGAAACTGCCTTGGAGCAGCAATCAAAGGTGATGTTATCTCTGAAACTGTTCAGGACCAAAGGGTCCTAACTCGCTGTGTTGAAAGAGCAATGGTTGATTTTAATAGTCCTATGACTAGTATTTCTGGCGCTGGAATAAAAATAGGTATTGTAAGTAAAGGGAAACACTTGGCTGTCGCTTTATATGGTAAGTTAGGTATTCCTGGACTAGATGTTGATCATGAAATTTCAGGCATGGGTATTCACTATTATGGATTAGTTGAAAACAAGTAAAAACATAGAAGAGTAATTTTATTTACTTTTGAATTATGTTAATGTTTCTAGGAGATGAAGAGAGTTGTCATTGATGAAAAGAATTTTTACTTATGTTAAACCCTATAAAAACAGGCTAGTATTGGGAATATTTTCGATGTTGTGTAATTCGCTTTTTACTATCTTTTTTTATAGGGTATTTCAGGAGTTACTTGATACTATAATTACAGGTTTATCTATGGGAGAACAAGGGCTACAGCATTTAAACTGGATAGCCCTTTCCATTATTTTAGTTTATTTTTTAAAAGGTGTAACATACTATGGACAAAGCTATTTAACTGCATATGTGTCGCAAAGGGCAGTTATGGATATACGTAGTGATTTATATAGTCATCTACAGAGTTTATCATTAGGTTTCTATAGTAAAAATAAAACCGGTGAAATCATTTCTAGGGTTACTAATGATGTTGGAATATTACAAAGTGCTATTGTTAGTGGGGCTGTAGGTCTTTTTAATCAGTCTCTTACTTTGTTTGCCAGTCTTGTATATTTGTTTTACCTAAATATTAGATTAAGTTTATTTTTATTAATAGTTGTGCCTTTGGTTGCTCTAATAATTAATAAATTTAATCGTAAAATAAGACGTGTTAGTAAAAAGGTTCAGATTAAATTAGCTGATATTTCAGATGTTTTACAGGAGACCCTATCAGCGGTAAGAGTTGTTAAATCATTTGGTAGAGAAGAATATGAATTTGATCGTTTTATGATAGAAAACAAAGCTAATTTTAAAGCTAAGGTTAAAAGTTCCCAATATGGAGCTATATTATCACCTATTATAGAGTTTATTGCTGCAATAGCATTTACTACTATTTTATGGTATGGGGGTTATGAGGTTTATCACGGTAGAATGGATCCTGCTGCATTGATAACTTATTTCACTATTTTGTTAGCTATATCACAACCCCTTAGATCTCTTAGCAAATTAAGTAGTACAATACAACGTTCTATAGCTGCTGCAGAGAGAATCTTTGAAACTATAGATATCAATCATAAAATTAAAGAAAAAGAGGGTGCTATAGCTCTAAATAATATTAGTGGTAAAGTGGATTTTGTCGATGTTAATTTTGCCTATAATAAAGGTGAAACTGTACTGAAAGACATTAATTTACAAGTTGACACGGGTCAAGTTGTAGCACTGGTTGGTCCAAGTGGGGCTGGAAAGACAACTTTGGTTGATCTAGTATTTCGATTTTATGATCCAATAAGGGGTAGAATATTAATAGACGGAAATGATATCAAAGATGTAGAATTAAAGTCCCTTAGGAAGCATATTGGTATTGTACCACAAGAAAATGTGCTATTTAGTGGTACTTTAGCAGATAATATAGCTTATGGAAATTTAGATGCAAGTGATGTAGAAATTATAGAAGCTGCTAAAGCTGCTAATGCTCATAATTTTATTATGTCTTTTCCCAATCACTATGATACAGTTGTTGGCGAAAGAGGTGTTGGTCTTTCAGGAGGTCAGCGTCAACGTATAGCTATAGCAAGGGCTATTTTAAAAAATCCAGAGATATTAATTCTTGATGAAGCAACTTCTGCCCTTGATACTGAGTCTGAATCTTTAGTACAGGATGCTTTAGACAAGCTTATGCAGGATCGGACAACCTTTATAATTGCCCATCGTCTTTCTACAATTAAAAATGCTGATAGAATTGTAGTTTTAAGTGAAGGTAAAATTGTTGAATCTGGTAATCACCAGACTTTGATGAAACTAAAAGGAGAATATTACAATCTATATAGTGCTCAATTTCAAGATGATAGATTACTAGTATAGCAAGTTTGTTGAATATTTTATGGAAATAGGGGTGTAAATGTATTTTGTTAAATAGTATATTTAAATCTTTAAAATTATACTTGTATCCTAAGATGGCATTCCTTTTAAACCTAGTTTCCTATAAAATGACTAGAATAGAGATATATGGACAAGAGAAGGCGAGAAAAATCGAAGAAAATAATAGTGTATTATATGCTTTATGGCATGGTAAGCTTTGGCTACCAGTATGTTTTTTTAGAAACTCATCCTATGTAGCTCTTGCAAGCTCAAGTCAAGATGGAGAATATATAGCAAGAGTTTTAGAAAAATACGGATATCAGCTTGTACGAGGTTCCTCTTCTCGCAGTGGTGGTCGTGCTTTATTAAAATTGATAAAGAAAATAAGAGAAGGGAATTCAGTATTTATTACCACTGATGGACCAAAGGGTCCAATTCACAAGCTTAAGCCAGGTATAGTTTTTCTACAGGAAAAAACAGCTGCAGTAATAATACCAATTGGTGTAGCTATTAAAAAAAAGAAAACTTTTTCTACTTGGGATAGGTTTATAATGCCCTATCCTGCTAGTAGAGCTGTAATATATTTTGGAGATGCTTTGAAGTTATCTTCTGAAAAATCACTTAAAGAAAAAACATTTGAAATAGAACAGGCTATTAATAAAGCAGACAGGCGGGCTGAGGCTTATTTGGATATCACTTCGTAATTAATTAAAGTTATTCAATTATGAAAGGCCTTGAGTCAGAATCCTTAAAGGGTTGTGTTTAACTTGTTAATTAAATTGGAAAAGTATTTATTAAAAATTATTGCTGGTGAAAAAAAAGACGTTATTTCTTCAATAGTTCTTTTATTTCTTTCTCTTTTGGAAAAAGTTTATCTGCTACTTATTAAATTCAGGTCTTTTTTATATAAGAGGGGTTTTTTAAAGTCCAGGAAACTTGATTGCAGGCTTATAAGTATAGGTAATATAAGTGTTGGAGGGACAGGTAAAACACCTTTTGTAAAATTCTTAGCTGAAGAGTACAAAAAGAGGGGAAGAAGAGTTGTAATTATTAGTAGAGGCTATAAATCCAAAGGAAAAGAAGCACGGATTGTTTATGATGGAGAGAAATTGCTAGTTGAGAAAGAATTGATTAGTGATGAAGCGCTTATGCTAAGTGAAAAACTTAAGGACGTCCCTTTAATTCTGGCTAAGAATCGTTTTTTAGCAGGTCAATTAGCTATTAAAAAGTTTGCTCCTGATATAATATTACTTGATGATGGTTTCCAGCATTGGCAATTAAAAAGAGATAAAGATATAGTTTTGATTGATGCTTTAAATCCTTTTGCATACAAGCGTCTTATACCAAGAGGATTGTTACGGGAGCCTATAGAAGCGTTGAAACGTGCAAATATTATAGTTATTAGCAAGACTGAAAACTTATCATCTGAAGAAAAAGATTTGATTTGTTTTACGCTACAAGAATTTAATGATAAAGCAAACATCTATTATGCTGAGTATAAAGTAGATTGCCTGCTGTTTTTTCATAAGCATCAAGGCAATATACAATTGATAAAAAAACAGCCAGATTACCTTAAGGGAAAAAGGGTTCTGGCTTTTTCAGGGATAGCTAACCCTGAATCATTTACCAAGACACTATTTAGCTGTAAAGTAAGGGATTTAGATCATATAACTTTCCCTGATCATTACAACTATGATTTTGAAGATATTAAGTATATCGCGGAAATATCTTCAAAAGAGAAGTATGACACTATTATAACTACAGAAAAGGATTTAGCAAGGTTGAATTATAAAATGAAGGAAGTTTTATTAGGAAAATCAAAGCTAAATGTACTCAAGATTGAGATGAAACTGATTCAGAAAGATAGTCTAATGAAAGAAATTTTATAGCCTGCATAAAGGAGGGGCAAAATGGAAATTGTGGCGATTATTCCAGCTAGATATGCTTCTACACGTTTTCCAGGGAAGCCTTTGGTTAAAATAAAAGGAAAGCCAATGATTGAGCATGTTTATAAGAGAGTTAGTGATATTGAAGAGATAAATAAAGTAATAGTAGCTACAGATGATCAAAGAATTTATAATGCTGTTCAGAAATTTTCTGGTGAAGTTCTGATGACTTCGTCTGATTTAAATTCTGGGACAGATAGGATAGCAGAGGTAGCAAAAGATTTAAGAGCAGATATAATTGTAAATGTACAGGGTGATGAGCCACTTATAAAGCAAGAAATGGTGAAAGAAGCAATTAATCCTTTTTATACAGATTCAAATGCACTTATGAGTACATTAAAAAAGAAAATTGACGATTTAAGCGAAATAGATAATCCTAATGTTGTTAAAGTAGTTACAGATAGTAATAATAATGCTCTTTATTTTTCTCGTTCACGCATCCCTTATAATAGACTTAATAAAGCTAATTATTATAAGCATATTGGTTTATATGTTTATAATAGAGAGTTTTTAATGAAATATAGTCAAATGGAACAAACAAAACTTGAAAGAATAGAATCTTTGGAACAATTGAGAGCTTTAGAAAATGGATATAAGATAAAGGTTGTAGAAACAAATTACAATTCTATTGGAGTAGATTTGCCTGAAGATATTATAAAAGTAGAAAAAATTATAGAAAAAGAAAAGCTAATGAAAGGTAAAAAATAAGAGACTATTGTTTCTGCTAGCTCTTAATTATCGTGTAAAGTACTTGAGGGGGTTATTATGTTAAATAAAGTTAAAGAGATTAAATTAAACGAAGATATATCCTTTGGAAATAATAACGGGCCTTTTATCTTAATAGCAGGACCCTGTGTTTTAGAAGGTTTAGACCGTTCTTTGATGATTGCCAGAAAAGTTAAAGAGATTACAAGTAAATTAGGTATCCCTTATGTATTTAAAGCTTCTTTTGATAAAGCAAATCGTTCTTCTTTAAAATCATATAGAGGCCCAGGTCTTGCAGACGGGCTTGAAATGTTACAAACTATTAAAAATGAATTAGATATACCTGTTCTCACTGATATCCATCAGCCAGAACAAGCAGAGCTAGCTGCAGAGCATGTTGATATCTTACAAATTCCGGCTTTTTTATCTCGTCAGACAGACCTTTTAAAAGCAGCAGCTGATACGGGCTTAATAGTTAATATTAAAAAAGGGCAGTTTTTAGCCCCTGGGGATATGGAGAAGGTTGTTGATAAGGTGGTCAGTACTGGTTCCGATAGAATATTATTGACTGAAAGAGGGGCTAGTTTTGGCTATAACAATCTAGTTGTTGATATGACTTCTTTACCTATCATGAGGCAATTAGGCTATCCAGTTGTCTTTGATGCAACACATAGTGTACAAAGACCAGGAGCACAAGGTGAAACCTCTGGTGGGGATAGAGAATTTGTGCCATATTTAAGTAGGGCGGCAGTTGCAGTAGGTGTTGATGCGGTATTTATGGAAGTTCATGATAATCCGGAAGAAGCCTTAAGTGATGGACCCAATATGGTATATCTAGAGGAACTGGAAGAAATCTTAAAAGAAGTATTAGCTATTGATTCTCTTATTAAAGGGAGGTAAAAGCTTTGAATGATTTATTGGCTTCAGGAGAAATTTCAAAAAAATGTATTGATGAGGCTAAGCGAGTTCTAGAAGTTGAAGCTCAGTCTATATTAAAACTAAAAGATTATATTAGTAATGAGTTTTTAGCCCTTATAAGCTTGATTTTAGAAGGAAAAGGAAGGGTAATCTTATCTGGTGTTGGTAAATCTGGTTTGATTGCTAGGAAAATGGCTGCTACTTTTTCCAGCACAGGCACACCAGCTTTTTTTGTTCATGCAGGAGAGGCTTTGCATGGTGATTTGGGTATGGTTACAAATCACGACATATTTATTGTAGTTTCTAATAGTGGCGAAACTGAAGAAGTTTTGTCTTTAATACCTTCTTTAAAAAGGATAGGTGCAGTAATAGTGGCTTTTACTGGTAAGAAAAAATCTATGCTAGTTGAGTACGCAGATATAGTAATTTTTGCAGGTGTTGAAGAAGAGGCTTGTCCTCTAGGATTAGCTCCAACAGCTAGTACTACAGCTATTTTGGCTATGGGAGACGCTATGGCTTTGACTGTATCTAAAATGAAAGGCTTTACACCTGAGGACTTTGCCTTATATCATCCTGGTGGTAGCTTAGGCCGTAAGTTATTAACTAAGGTAAAAGACGTCATGAATATAAGAGGTCAAAACCCTATTGTATTAGAACTTACCAACGTTAAAGAAGCATTGTTCACCATGACAAAATCAAAAATGGGCTCTACTTCCATAATTAATGACAAAGGTATTTTGGTAGGGATAATAACTGATGGTGATATACGGCGTTTGTTGGAGAAATCAGTAGATTTTCTTGAAAAACCTGTATCTGAAGTAATGACTAAAAACCCTAGGTGTATTGAGAGTAATTGTTTAGCAATTGAAGCATTGAATATAATGGAAGATAATGAAGTAAGTGATTTACCAATAGTAGAAAATATGAAACCAGTAGGTATGTTAAACTTTCAAGATTTATTGAGGGCTAAGATTTTATAAAGATACTTTTAAAAAATATATATAAAAATCTAAAAAAATCATTAAAGGGTTTATTAAAGGAGTTATTTATATGGTAAATCATATTCTTTATATAGTTTTTATACTTCTTATGAAAGTAATTTGTTTTTTACCTTTAAGTATATCTAAAAAAATTCCTTCTATTTTAGCTTTTATTACTTATAAATTAGGAAGTAAGCGAAATAAATCGGTCAGAGAAAATATTAAGAAAGCCTTTCCTGAATACTCAATTGAAGAGTGTGAAAATTTACTAAAAAAGGTGTATTATAATTTTAGCATGGTGTTAGTTGAGTTTATGCTGCTCGAAAAACTTTCATCTACAGACTTGAATAATTGTATATCTGAAGAAGGAAAAGAATATTTAGGGCAAGTTCATAATAAAGACAATGGTATTATTTTATATACTGCCCACTTTGGTAATTGGGAGTGGTTGGGGACATATTATGCAGCACAGGGCAATACCATTACAGCAATTGCTAAAGAACAAAAAAATTATTTATTTGACAAGAAGATAACTGAGATACGTGAATCAAAAGGAGCAAAGGTTATTACAAAGGATTTATCATTAAGGAAAATTTATAAAACTTTATTAAGAGGCAAAACGGTGCTTATATTAGCGGATCAACATGCAGGTAATGATGGTTGGATATTAGAATTTTTTGCTAGAAAAGCATCTGCTTTTTCAGGTCCAGTTCGCTTAGCTGTAAAGACAGGGGCAAGTATATTACCGATTTTTATAATAAGAGAAGGATGGATGAAACATAAAATAGTATATTATCCACCATATAATATCGATAAAGATGCAAGTGATGATGAACAGAGGGAGCTATTGCAAGAACTGACTAAATTAACTGAGAAGACTATAAGGGAATATCCAGAGCAATGGTTTTGGCTTCATAATCGATGGAAAGTTAGGGAGTGATTTCTTTGTATTTCCTTTATAATATTTTATTATTAATATTAATATTAATTTATCTCCCTATTTTATTATATAAATCACTAAGATCTTCTAATTTTATTGAGTTTAAAGAAAAGTTAGGTTTTTTTACTAGGGATTTTTATAGTAATTTAGAAGGAAAGAAGGTAATTTGGCTACATGCAGCATCTGTCGGAGAAACCTTATTAGCTAAACAAATTATAAATGAAATTTCCAAAGAGTATCCTCGATATGCAATTATCCTTTCTACTATAACAGATACAGGTAATGAAATAGCGAGAGATAGTATTGAAAATCTAGATGCTTTGATATATATGCCTTTGGATTCACCTTTTTTTCTAAACAGAATTATAAAGAGAATTAAGCCTGAACTCTTAATATTGGTGGAGACAGAACTATGGCCAAATTTAATTAAAAAAGCAGATAAAAATGCTGCGTCTATTATTGTTCTTAATGGTAGAATCAGTGATAATAGTTTTAATAAATATTTAAAGTTTAAACCTTTTATTAAAAAAGTCTTATCTAATATTGATTCTTTTTATATGCAGTCAAAATTGGACATGGATCGTATTTTGGCCTTAGGAGCTGATGAAAAAAAAGTACTTGTATCAGGCAATATAAAATATGATAGAATTATAGAAAAAGAAATGGATAAAAAAAGATTATATAAGGCACTAAGTATTACTGAAGAAACAACCGTCATAGTAGCAGGAAGTACACATGCTAATGAAGAAAGTCAATTATTAAAGGTGTATGAAAAAATAAAAAATAACTTCCCTGATACAATTATGATAATTGCTCCTAGGTATATAGAACGTTCGGATGAAATTATAGGAATATGTAATTCTTACGGTATAGCTGCCCAAAAATGGACAGAAGCAATTAACAGTAATTCGTCTGATAAAAGAGATGTTTTTCTTGTTGATACATTTGGTGAACTTGCAGCTTTATATCAGATAGCAACTCTTGTTTTTGTTGGTGGCAGTTTAGTATCAAAAGGTGGACATAATATATTGGAAGCAGCTGCTTTTGGGAAAGCTGTTATTGTAGGACCACATATGTTTAATTTTAAGGAAGATCTACGTTATTTCAAGGAAGCTGATGCTTTAATACAGGTTTCAGACATTGATGAATTAGAAGAAGAATTTATGTATTATCTTAAGAACAAAAGCCAGGCGAAAGAACTTGGGTTACGGGCTAAAAAATTAATTAAAAAAAATCAAGGAGCACTACAAAAAAGTATGCAGGGAGTTAATAAAATATTGCATGCTAATTTGAAAATATTGTTAGTTCGATTAAGTGCAATAGGTGATGTAATACATGCTTTACCTGCTGCTTATAATGTAAGGGAAAAATATCCTGATGCAGAAATAACTTGGTTAGTTGAAGAAAAAGCAGCTGGGATAGTAAAATTAAACCCATATATTGATCATGTACTTGTAATGCCTAAGTGTAAATGGAGCAAAATGTTTAAGACTCATAAGCGGAAAACTATTAAAGAAGTTTTTACTTATTTAAATAATTTAAAATCTTATGAGTTTGATATAGTAATAGATATGCATAGTATATTGAAAAGTGCATTACCTACTGGAATGACCAGAGCAGTTAAGCGTTTTGGTAGTGCTAATGGGAAAGAAGCTAGTACCTTATTTTATAATAGAAAGATAGAAGTTCCTTCTAATATAAGACATAAAATAGATAGAAATCTTTATTTGCTTGAAAAGGCTTTAGGCTTAAGCAGTGATAAAATAGAATTTGCCATTATACCAGGTGTTCAAGAGAGCAAAAAAGTTGATGAATTACTTAAAGAAAATTCATTAATAGATAAAAAATATATAGTTATTAATCCTTTTACAACATGGGAAAGCAAAGACTGGCCATTAGAACGTTATATAGTATTAGCTAAAAGGATAAAAGAAGAGCTGAAATGTGAAGTTATATTTACAGGCGGTCCAGCTGATAGAAGTATGATTGATAGTGCTATAGAGAGTCTGGGAATTAAAACATATAATCTCGCAGGAAAGACGAATTTAGGGGAACTAGCAGAATTATATAAAAGAGCAGAATTGTATATTGGTGGGGATACAGGACCGATGCATTTAGCTGTTGCTCTTTCACTGCCTGTAGTAGTAATAATGGGACCAACAGACCCTGATGAATTTGGTCCTTATGGTTATGATAATACTGTTTTACGTGATGAAAGTATTGACTGCTTAGCTTGTTGGAAAAGAAAGTGTCCTCATGAACATCAATGTATGGCTAATATATCAGTTGAACAAGTTTTCAATGAAAGTAAAAAATATTTGATAGAAAGATTGTAGGTGAGAATGATTATGTCAATAATAAAAAAAGCAAAAAGAATTCTTATTATTGATTTGTTGTATTTGGGAGATTTAATGTTTGCAACACCTTTTATAAAAGAATTAAGGAAAAATTTTCCTGAAGCAAGAATTGATATTATTGTAAATAAAACATTTCATGACATTATGGATGACAATCCATATCTGGACAATGTTTATGCATATAATAAGAATTTTTCATTAAAAGAAAGTATTAGTTTTAGCCGAGGTCTTTCAAAAAATCATTATGATTTTGCATTAAATATACATGGAAATTGGCGGACAGCTTTAATATTGAAATTAGTAAATCCCCAATATTCAGTCGGATACGGAGGTAGAGGCAGAGGTATCTTTTTGGATAGGGTGGTAAGCCAGGCTAAAAATACACATATGGTAGAAGCATATCTTAATATTCTAAGAGAGATTAGACTTGAAGTAGAAAAGTCTAATCCTCAATTAGAAGTATCTGATAAAGCCAGGGCATCTATTAGAAAGAAATTAAATGACTGGGGTTCTCATTCTTCTAACAGCTTAATAGCATTAAATACTGGAGGAACTTGGCCAACAAAAAGATGGAAGCTTAAAGCTTTTGCTGAATTAGCCGATATATTAAATAATGATTATGGTAAAGTGATTTTTATTGGGAGTAAGGCTGATTCAAAAAGGGTAGCGGAAATTATTGATATGATGGAATCTGAACCTTTGCTTGCCTGCGGTAAAACTAGTCTAAAAGAATTAGCTGCATTAGTCGAATATTGTGACTTAGTAATTAGTAATGATAGTGGTCCAGTACACGTGGCAGCTGCTGTAGGTACCCCAACTATTACTATTTTTGGGCCATCTAATGATCAAAAATACCGTCCACTTGGTGATAAACATAGAATTTTAAAGAATGACGATATATCCTGTCGTCCTTGTGGTGAGCATCAATGCCCTTTAAACCACCATAAATGTATGGAAGAGATAGAAGTGAGTCAGGTTTTAGATTTATTAGATAATTTTAAAATGGAGATGATGTGGAATGGATGCGAATAAAAACTATGTAAATGAATCAAAGAAGAATATATTAAAATCTATTATTGAAGTCTTGTTACTCCTTTTTATTATATCTTTTACATTTTCTATATCGGCAGGAAATATTTTTTTAGGACTTTTATTTATTTTTTATATTGTATATAAAATTAAAAGAAAAGACTTATCTATATCTTCGGGGTTGTTTAATAAGTATGTATTATTCTTTTTCTTATTAAGTATTTTCTCGTTTTTGAAAGCTGATGATTTATCTGCAAGTACACATATGATTGTTAGCCCTATCTTGAGGTATATAATATTTTATTTTATTGCTACTGAATTTATAAATACAGAAAATATGAAAAAGTATCTAAATACTTTTTTACTAAGTAATCTTATATTTGTTTTATATGGAATATTTAATTATTATAACAATATGGATTTTTTAATAAGTCCAAATCAATTAGGAACGTTAGTTACATTTATCTTTTTCTTTTTTATATCATTTTCTATGCATAAGGAACAAAACTTGCCTCTGAATATATTGTATTTTTTTCTGTCTTTGGCTAGTATCATTATTTTATATGCCACTAATTCTCGTGGAGCGGTATTAGGTTTTATTGTTTCTTTACTACTTTGGTTTGGAATGCTTGTTTATAAAAACATTGAAAATAAAAAAATACTTTCTTCTATGTTTGTTTTGTTTTTGGTATTAACTACTTCGTTTTTTTATTTCTTGCCAGACAATTTACTTGAAAAATTCACCTTATTACAGGACATTGAGTCAAGCGGTAGCCTTAACACAAGAGTTATAATGTGGGAGTCTTCATGGGAGATGATAAAAAGCAATCCTGTTTTAGGAGTTGGAGTAGGTAACTATAGATTGAACTTCCAAAACTATCTTGATGAAATAGGTCACTCTCAAAGGGCAACAAGACATAGACATCCACACAATTTATTTTTATATATTGCCGCAGAACAAGGCGTGTTTTCTTTGTTAGTCTTTCTGTTTATGTATTATAAGGCATACTTGTTGGCATTTGAAAACTTTGCTAAATATAAAGTTATGACAAAGAAGTCCATTCTTGGTTTAATTCTTGCTGCACAACTAACTAGTTTATTTATCCATAGTTTTGTAGATTCTACAGCCAGATTCGGATATGTGGGTTATTTTATCCTGATATTTGTCGTTTTCAATGAAAAAGTAAGTAATGATTTTCGGAGAAAATAATAGAAGGGATGGACTATATTTATGTCTAGAAAAATTGATGATAATATTTATGCTTATTTTGACAATAATAATTTAGAAGAAATGACAATAAAAATAATTGACTTTGTCTGGAAAGAAAAATATGAAAATAATAAATCATTTAAACTTATTCAGAATACAAAAAAAAGTAGAGTTTATAAATTTACTTATAATAGTATTGAATATTATTTTAAATATTATCAACCCTATAAAATAAAGAAGATTATTAAAAATCAGTTCAGAAAAGTTGAAGCCTTGCGTCACTATAACACTGCTAGTGCTTTACTTTCTGTAGATGTTCCAACAATTAAACCATGTATAGCGATCACTAACAGAATTAATATACTATATAAAGAGAGTATTTTTGTTATGAAAGAAGTTAAAGGGGTTACAGTAGAGGAATATTTAGGAAATAAAAAAATAACATACAAACAAAGACGTGAAATAATTAAACAGATGGCACTTATATATAGTAAATTAGTAAATAATAAATATTTACATCAGGATCCAACTTTATTCAATTTTTTAATAAAAGAAGAAGGAAATTCATTAAAGCTTACTATGATTGATGTTGATAATATTTATAAAGTAAAGTACTTTCCTAAGAATTTGATTATCTATACTATAGCTAAACTTTATGCAAGGATATTATGTGATATTTATGAATATAATCTTGAGCCATTAAATAAAAAAGAAGTATATTTATTTCTAAATACTTTTTTGAGTAACTGTAATAAATATTTAAATAAAAATCAGTTTATAAATTTAATCAATAAAAAAGCTATAAAATTACTGCTTAAATATAATGGACGTGATATTATAGATATGGATATTGTACTTAGAAATTATCAACTATAATATTATATAATTTGGTGTATAAAGACTTATAAAATTATACAATTATAAATTAGAAAGGACATATCAAATGAATATTAACAATATAGCTGTATTTATGGATAGGGATGGAACAGTTAGTAAGGAGATCGGCTACGTAAATCATCCTGCTCGTTATGAGCTTTTGCCTCGAACAGCTGCTGCTATTAAAAAATTAAATAGAGCTGGAATTAAGGCTATTTTAACAACTAATCAGGCTGGAGTTGCAAGAGGATACTTTAAAGAAGAAATGATTTTGAGAGTTCATGAAAAGTTAGAAAAATTATTGGAGGAAAAAGAGGCATATTTGGATGCTATCTATTATTGTCCACATCACCCAGATCTTGGTGAGGGGAAATATAGACAGGATTGCGACTGTAGAAAACCAAAACCTGGTTTGCTGAATAGAGGTAAAGAGGAATTTGATCTGGATTTGAGTAGATCATACATGATAGGTGATAAGATTAGTGATGTTGAGGTAGGTCAGAAAGTCGGTGCTAAAGGTATTTTGGTTTTGACTGGATATGGATTAGGAGCTTTAGAATATGAAAGAGAAGAATGGAATGTAGAGCCAGATTATATAGCGAAAGATTTACTTGACGCGGTTAAGTGGATTTTAGCAGATATAGAAAGGAAGTAATTATGTCAAAACTTGCGAAGTATTTATCTATGTTTGAAAAACAAAAAATACTAGTTTTAGGTGATATGATTGCTGATGAATTTATTATTGGACAACCACAGAGGCTATCAAGAGAAGCGCCGGTTTTAATATTGGAACAGACAGAACATAAAGTGCAGCCTGGTGGAGGTACTAATGCAGCTAATAATGTAGCTGCAATGGGAGGTAAAGTTATACTTGCAGGTGTTATTGGCAATGATTCAGCTGGTTCAAGATTAAGTAAGAAGCTAAAGGCCCTGGGTGTAGATGCCGAAGGTCTAGTTGTGGATTCTACACGTCCTACATCTGTTAAAACTAGAATATTAGCAGGCGGAGGGCAGGTAGTAAAACAACAGATGGTACGAGTTGATAATCTTGAAAGAAAAGCAATTAATAGTGGGATAGAGAGAAAACTTATTATATTTGTAGAAAAGGTTATACAAGAAATTGATGCACTTATTTTATCAGACTATGGAAATGGAGTCTTTACAGATACTTTAATAAATAAGGTACTTTCTTTGGCTAATAAGTATAAAAAGATTTTAGCTGTTGATTCTAGATATCAGCTAGAAAAATTTAAATCTATAAGTATTGCAACACCAAATAAAGAAGAAACAGAAAAATCTGTTGGATTTAAGTTGGATTCACCTTTGAAAGTTGAGAAAGCTGGCTGGAAATTAAAAAAACTTCTTGACGCTGATTCTATATTAATAACTTTAGGTGGCGAAGGCATGCAGCTTTTTTCTGATGAGGGAACTACTCATGTGCCTGCTTCTAATTACACGGAAGTATTTGATGTTACAGGTGCTGGAGATACAGTAATTGCTACATATATACTTGCTTTATCTTCAGGTGCTAGCCAGATAGAAGCAATGAAAATTGCAAATTATGCTGCCGGTATAGTTGTTAAGAAGTCTGGTGTAGCTACTACTAGTATTAAGGAATTAGAAGCTGTATTGGGAGGAGAATGATAAAGTGCGGGCAAAAATTATGCTTATAGAGGAAATGAGAGAGATTATAAAAGAAAAGCAGAAAGATGGCTTGGAAGTAGTGTTTACCAATGGATGCTTTGATATACTCCACATAGGTCATGCACGATATCTAGCAGAAGCTAGAAAAAAAGGTGATTGCTTAGTGCTAGGTTTAAATAGTGATTCATCAGTGCGAAATTTAAAAGGGAGTAAGCGACCATTAGTATCTGAAAATGAAAGAGCAGAACTCTTATCTTACCTGGAAGTGGTGGATTATATAGTAATATTTGAAGAACTAACTGCAGAAAAGACTATCTCAGTATTAAAGCCAGATATATATGTAAAAGGTGGTGATTATGAGATAGATGATATACCTGAAGCCAAAGTTGTAAGCAAATATGGTGGTATAGCAGAAATACTCTCGCTAGTGGAAGGGTCTTCGACAACATGTATTGTTGAGAAGATAGTAGAAAAATATAAATAAAAAAGGTAGATGTGAAAATGCTTAAAATGAGCTTAGAAGAAGAAAGATATAATTCTAAAATTACCCTATATTATATGCCGGATGCTGATAAAACTTTTTCTAAAGGTATTATAGACTATTTTTTTCGTAATAAAACTTATATGAGATCAGAAGAAATTGAACTAATACAAAGATCTAAAACTAAAGGAATTGAAGTCTATAAAGTAAAATATATGGGAGAGGAATGTTTCTTAAAGAAATATTCATACAAAAGAATTGAAAAGATGTTACAAAATAATTTATTGAGGAAACCAGAAGGTATTAGAAATATTAAAAATTCCAATCATTTATTAGAAGCAGATATTTTTACTGCGGATCCTATATTTTCAGCTACAAGGCGTAATTTTATTTCATATGATAGTATCTTTTTTATGAAAAAAGCAGATGGTATTGAGTTAAAGGAATATTTAAAGAACTGTGAGCTTAGTCAAAATGAAAATGTGTTAAGGTCATTAGGAGAAATGTGGGGTAAGTTTATAGGAAATAATTTCATTCATCAAGACCCAGAATTACATAATTTTTTTATAGATAAGTCTAAGAGTATGATTAAAATAACTTTAATAGATATAGACGATATTTATTTATTACCATTTTTCTCTTTGAATTTTTCACTACATAGTGTAGCTAGATTTCTGGCTATTACTTGTAAAAATTTATATAGATTTGATAAAAAAATACTAGAACTAGAAGATTTAATGGTTTTTATGAATGAAGTTATAGATAATTGTGATATAAATTTGGATTTACAAAAAGTAATTATTAAGCTTGAAAAATTAATTATTAAAAAAATATATGAAAGAAACTATGAATACCTAATTCCTCACAGTAAATTCCTATCTGATATTTCTATTAAGTATAAATGAAGGTCTATAACTTAGTTTAATTATTTAATAATAAATATACCAGTACTATCGCTTGCTACTTTATGATAAAATCTTTCAAAGCTTAAAAATTGACTTTTTTCATTTATTTTTATAAAATATATATGAACTTTCTAATTGATTTGCGTAAAATATTATGAAAAACCTTTTTACTTTGTTAAATATTTCTCAAATAAAACTAAATTCCTGCTAGGAGTGAAATCATGTCAAAAAAAAGGATTGGTATTATTGGTGTTGGGAGTATGGGGAAAAATCATGTAAGAGCCTATTCAGCCTTAAAAGATATTTGTGAGCTAGTAGGTATATATGACGTAGACTATTCTCATGCTAAAAAAATTGCTAATAGCTTTGGAGTGAAAGCTTTTGAATCAATGGACAAATTAATGAAAGAGGTTGATGCAGTAAATATTGTAACACCTACATCAACTCATTATGAACTTGCAAAAAAGGCAATTGATAATAACTTGCATCTATTGATTGAAAAACCTATAACTTCTGAAGTAGAAGATGCAGAGGAAATAATAAAAGAAGCTAAAAAAAGAGAATTAGTTTTACAGGTTGGACATATAGAAAGATTTAATCCAGCAATAAGGGCTTTGCCTGATATTTTAGAAGGTGAAGAAATAATTTCTATTGATGCGAAGAGATTAGGACCGTATAACGGAAGAATTAATGATACAGATGTAATTCAAGATTTAATGATTCATGATATAGATATAATAAACTCGATTATAAAAGATGATTTAGGAGATATTTCAGCTGTAGGTTCTAAACGATATTCAGACTATATTGATCATGCTTTAGCAGTATTAACAATGGATAATGATATTATTGTTAATATAGAGGCCAGTAGAGCAACATATAAAAGGGTTAGGACTTTGACCATTACAACATTATCGTCTTACATTGAGCTTGACTATATTCAGCGTAAGATAGTTATTAATACAGGGCACTTATTGCCAGAAGGTAAAGGATATCATTTGAATCAAGCCATTGAAGAATTATATGATAGCCAGGAAGATGCTTTAGAATCACAATTAAGTCATTTTATTGATTGTATAGAAAATAAACAGAAACCATTAATTGATGGAAGAGACGCACTTAAGGCTTTAAAAATTAGTAAAGATGTACAAGCTATTATTACTGAGAATTTAGATAAAAAGTATTTATAATAAAATAAAGTCTGGAAATGAGGGATAATTATGATATCGATTGCTAAACCAATGGTAAGTAATGAAGAAAAGGAAAAAGTTTTGGAAGTTATGGATAGTGGTATATTGGCTAGTGGTAGCTATGTTAAAGAATTTGAAAATGAATTTGCTAAGTTTATTGGTAGTGAGTATGGTATTGCTTGTTCAAATGGTACAACTGCACTTCATTTGGCTTTAGAAGCAGCTGGAATTGGGGAAGGAGATAAGGTTCTAACAACTCCATTCACATTTATTGCTAGTAGTAATGCAATCTTGTATTGTGGAGCTAAACCTGTATTTTGTGATATTGATGAAAAAACGTATAATATTGATCCTCAGGCTATTAAAGAAGAACTGGAAAAAGACCCAGATATAAGTGCTTTATTAATAGTTCATCTTTATGGACTTGCCTGTGATATGGATCCAATTATGGAATTAGTAGAGGAGTATGATCTAGTATTGATTGAGGATTGTGCTCAAGCTCATGGTGCTACATATAAAGGCAAAAGTGTAGGAACCTTCGGTGATGTAGGAACTTTTAGTTTTTATCCAACCAAAAATATGACCACTGGTGAGGGTGGAATGCTAGTTACAGATAATCAAGAAATTGCTGAGAAGGCACAAATTTTACTGAATCAAGGTTCAGCAAGGCGATATTATCATAAGGTACTAGGATATAACTATAGAATGACAAATATAGCGGCTGCTATTGGTCTGGTTCAGTTAAAAAAACTAGAGGGTTTTAATAATAAAAGACAAAAAAACGCTGAGTTTTTAAGTGGAAATATTAATAACCCCGAAGTATTGCAAACACCTATAGTCCCTGAAGATTGTAAGCATGTGTTTCATCAATATACTATTACAGTATCTAATAGAGAGAATTTCCTTAAACATTTAGAAGAAAATGAAATAGGATATGGTGTTTATTATCCTCTTCCAGTTTATAGGCAACCTTTGTATGAAGAACGAGGATATGGATCTATTGAATTATCAGTAACAGAAGATCTGATTGAAAAAGTTGTTTCCTTACCAATACATCCTGGACTAAGTGAAAAAGAGGTACTTAAAATAGTGGAAGTAGTCAATAATTACAAGGAAGCTTAAGATAATAAAAATAGTGAATATAAATATTTATTAAAGTAAAACTAATATCATATTAGCTAGCTAATTGATATTAGTTTTTTACTTGTTTTTAAGGAAATTTGCTTATGATATAATTGTTTTTAGTTTTCTTAGCTAAGAAAATAATATAAAAAAGGTAGGTTTATATATGAAAACATCACTTGATTTTATTAAAAAAGCAAAAAATATTAAAATGTTGATTATGGATGTTGATGGTACATTGACAGATGGCAAGATATATCTAGGTAATCAGGGGGAAGAGTTAAAAACATTTAATGTAAAGGATGGTCTGGGTATAAAACTATTGGAAGAATATAATATTTCGACAGCTCTTATTACTGGCAGGAAGTCAAAAATAGTAGATTTGCGAGCTAGAGAACTGGGAATTAAGGAAGTACATCAGGGAATTGATAGTAAGATCGAAGTGTATAATTATTTAAAGAAAAAATACAATATAGAAGATAAAGAGATTGCTTATGTGGGTGATGATATAAACGATTTTGAATTATTAAAAAAAGTTGGTCTAAGTTTGACGCTAAATGATGCCATACCTGAAGTAAAAGAAGAATGTGACTTTATTAGTAGTAAAAAAGGAGGAGAAGGAGCAGTTCGAGAAATAATTGATTACATAATTGAAAGTAAAAATATAAGTAGAGTGGATTAGCATTGCAAATCATTTGCATTAAGCTTGACATATAAATTATATTCCAATAAAATACAAGTATAAATGCAAATGGTTTGCATATACTTAAGTAAATTAAATTTTTAGGAGGTAATTTAAATATGTTTAAGAAAAAAGCTTTGCAAATTTCAGTGTTGTTCTTGCTAATTATAATTATCAGTATAATTGCAGGTTTTAATGTTTTAGCACGAACTCCAGAAATTTATGTTAGTGTCTATCCAATTTATGATATTGCTAATGCAATTGCTGGGCATAACGCTAATGTAAGTTTACTTGTTCCAAGTGGAACAGAAATGCATGGATTTGAACCATCTCCCCGTCAACTTGCTGCATTGGAAAGGGCAGATATATTTTTTTATATTGGCTTAGGCTTAGAAACGTGGGCAGAAAAAGCTGTTGATAGTTTAGAAAGATTAAATGTAGAAACAATAAAACTTAGTGACGGTCTTGATCTTCTTAAATATGAAGGTCATGACCATGTACATCATCATGAAGACTGTAATCACGACCACGGACATCATCATGAAGACTGTAATCATGACCACGGACATCACCATGAAGATTGTAATCATGACCACGGACATCATCATGAAGACTGTAATCACGACCACGGACATCATCATGAAGACTGTAATCATGACCACGGACATCACCATGAAGATTGTAATCATGACCATGGACATCATCATGAAGACTGTAATCACGAACATGGACATCATCATGAAGACTGTAATCATGACCATGGACATCATCATGAAGACTGTAATCATGATCACGGATATCACCATGAAGACTGTAATCACGAACATGGACATCATCATGATGGATGCGGTCATTTGCATGGGGAATATGACCCGCATGTGTGGCTAGATCCTATGAATATGATAGAAATGGCAGGTGTAATTAAAGAAAAGTTAATTAGTATTGATCCTGATAATCTAGAAAATTATAATAGGAATTATAATAATTATGTTGAAGAATTGTATGAGCTTGATAGAGAATTTCAAAAGGCTCTTTCAGATATGCATAGCCACTACATAATGGTATCTCATGCTGCATTTGGCTATCTTGGAGAAAGATATGGAATTAAACAATTATCTGTAACAGGTTTATCATCCCATGCTGAGCCTTCTCCTGGAAATATAGCTAAATTGATAAGAGAAGCTAAAGAACATAATATTAATTATATTTTTATGGAGACTCTGGCTAGTCCGCGCACAGTAGAAGTGATAGCAGAAGAAGCAGATTTAGAGGTGCTGACATTGAATCCCTTAGAAGGGTTGACAGCAGCAGAGGAAGAAAAAGGTGAAGATTACTTTTCTATAATGAGAAAAAATCTTGCAAATTTAGTGAAGGATTTAACAGAGTAAAATATAAAGGCAAAATAAAAAAGAAAATAATATATACAAATATTTAAAAGGGACTATCTCAAATTGAGAAGTCCCTTTTTAACGGTCAAATTTTAGTTATATAATAATCGAACATATATGTCTTGGTTGTAATTGCCAAAGTTTTTTCCATATATGGTTAGTCCTCCAACGTTTTTTCCATCTTTAGGAACTGATAGTCTGAATATAAGATCACTTTTGTAAGTTAGATTAAGGTCATCAAGAGTTATATTTGATATTTTAAGTCCATCGATATATACTCCATAATGATTAATAGTTAGTAGCTTAAGTAAGCCATATTGATTCCAATTGGGATCCCACCATGTTGGTGTAAAGATGCCTGGTGTTTCTCCAAAATCACCAGGACTGGTCCAGTAGCCAAGTTCTTGATTATTTAAATGAAAGTATATATCTGAAGGCCATTCATCACAAAAGCCTGGTGCTTCTGAACCAATTTCCATAGAAATTTGTATTTCTCTTAATGTTTGATCTGCTTTTAAATAATTTGGTATTCTATATTCTATAAATCCTTCAGTAAACCAGATTATTTGACTGTCTATCCTTTTAGGATCAGCAAAGTAGCTAGGATCATCTACTTCTCCAATTATATGGTCTTTACTAGCAATTCCACAGGTAGGAAATATCTTATAATCAGAAAAATGACCTATTGCTATATCTATTTCATACAATTTTTCATCGCTTTTTTTCTTTAAGTCAAAAATTAGTTTGTCTTCATGTAAATAACATAATTTTTGGCTCCCTCTAATTCCTGATTCTGTTGACACTTTTATAAGGCCGCAGTTTTCTAGTTTTTTAACATGACTTGTAATAGCTCCATTACTTAATTTAAGTTTTTCGGCTAATTCATTCATATTTAATTTATCATATTTAGATAGGAGACTTAGAATCTTTATTCTAGATTCTGAACTTAGTGCTTTAAAAGTTTCCAGGCCACTATCAATGTCTTCTATATGTATCATTGAATTATCCTCCATTATTTATATTCATTTATATTCATTTACTTAATTATAAAATAATTAGAATAGATTTGCAAGGGTTTTATTTTATTATTTACTAAAATAATCAAGATTAATTAAATATTTTTAATTATCTTTTAAATCATATTCTATGCTTGATAGCTGTTTTATAGGTAAAAAGTCTTAGAGAGCGCTGATTCTTTTTTAAGTATATTAATTTTGGAATTCGATTGTTTAAGTGAGACTTAAAACAATATATCATTTAATAAATATATATAAGAATGATTATGTACATAATTTATGCTAAAATAGTCAAATTCAACTTTTTTTATCTTTTTCAAGAAGTTTACTATAGTTTCAATTAAAATATTAGTTTAAATATAGTAAAATAAGTAGTTCTTATATAATGTTTTATAAAGTAATACTGAAATCACAAAATTTTTTTGAACTAAGATCTAAATTATTTATATACATGCAAAAAAAATAATTGCTTTAATCTTTGTAATGACAATGATTATATCCAATATAAATTTTAATTTCTTCGTTATACTTATTAGTAATTTAATTTGACAAGATAAATATTCATATGTTATACTTTCATTAAAACTTAAAATAATATAATGAATAGTAAAATAAAAATGAAGGATTTTCTACAAAATTCTACAAAAATAGATTAATTACCTCTAATGATTTGCAATTTAGAAGCTTATTATTATACTGAATACTAAAATATAGAGATACGCAGCAAAATCAGTTGATAAGGGCCTAAAGCCTTTATTTATAGAACATACTTTAAAAAGCATTTAATTTTAGGAGGTGGTAACAGACAATAGTCATTATTCTTTATATTAAGAATCTTAAAATTATGCAAACAAAGGGAGGAAGTATTAATGAAAAAAAGTATTGTTTTAGTTTTATGTTTAATGCTTGTAGTGTCTATGACAGCTTTTGCTGGATTGGGTAGAGAGGCGATTGATAGTGGTTCTTCTGGATTGATTCATTTTGAGGATTCTGGAATTACAGAGTTCAATCAGTCCCCAATGTTAGACGAAAGGGTAGAAAGTGGAGAATTACCACCTGTTGAAGAAAGACTACCTTTGAGACCTGTAGTTGTTGTTCCTGAAAATGAAGTTGGAGAATATGGTGGATTTTTAAGACTATCTTCGTTTGATGAGACTAACTTGGGTATTGTAGGTCACGTTTTGACTGAAACTCCAATGATGTATAATAGAGATTTAGATAACATTATTACTATTCCTAACTATATTGAAGATTGGGAATTTACTAATGATGGGAAAACTCTAACAATGCATATTCGTGAGGGAGTTAGATGGTCAGATGGTGAATTATTAACTTCTCATAATTTTGTTTGGTGGTGGGAAAACGTAATTAATAATAGTGAGCTAGTTGGTGTTATTGCATTTGAGTATCGTCCTGGTGGAGAACCAATGGAAGTTACAGCAGTTGATGATTATACTGTTCAACTTGATTTTGCTATCCCACATTATGGCATTATGAACTATCTTAATTCTTATTGGTATCGCGGTGTAGATTTGTTCTTACCTTCTCATTATTTAGAGCAGTTCCACATTGACTTTAATCCTGAAGCAGATAAATTAGCGGAAGAAGAGGGTTATGATACCTGGGTTCAGCTTATTAATGCTCATATTCAAGGTGGATTTACTCATCCTAAAGTAGTTGGACGTCCTAGATTATCTGCCTGGATTGTAACTCAAGAGACTACAACTGGTAGAATCTATGAGCGTAATCCTTATTATTATAAAGTTGATACAGAAGGTAATCAATTACCTTATATTGATGGACTAAGAACTATGTTCCATCCTGATAATGAAACTCGTAGATTGTCTGTTTTAGCTGGAGATGTTGATTATATCAGTTCTTTCCTTGGTCTTGCTGATTATCCTACTTTATTTGCCGGTCAAGAATCTGGTAATTATGATTTATGGATTGGTGACGATATCTGGGCAAGTACTGTAACTTTTGTAATACAGCAAAATTATCAACATGATGAAGGAATTGCGGAAATTCTTTCTGATGTTAGAGTTCGTCGTGCTCTATCCTTAGCTATTGATAGAGAAGAAATAAATGAATTGGTATTTATGGGACAAGGTGAACCACGTCAGTTAGCTTTTAATCCAGCTACAGTTCCTGTATTTAAAGAAGAATGGGAAAATTCTTATGCTGAATTCGATCCTGAAGCAGCAAAAGCCCTTCTTGATGAGGCTGGAATAGTAGATACTACTGGAGATGGCTGGAGAAATAGACCTGATGGTAGTGAACTAATTATTAACTTACTATCAAACGGTAGTAGATCTGTAAATGTTGACACTTGTGAATTAACTGTTGAGTATTGGGAAGCAATTGGTCTAAGAATAAATATGAGAACTGTTGATGAGGGGCAATTCTTCCAACAAATGTGGGAAGGTGAAACTCAAATAGCAGCTCAATTTATGGTAGGTGAGGTGCCACCTGCACCACAATGGAATCCTGCTCATATTACTCATTGGGGTTATTCTCACTGGTTAGATCATTATAACCCATATACTGGTGAATTTAACGAAGCAAACGTACCTGAAGGATCACCTGCTGTTGAACCACCACAGGAAATTATTGACTGGTGGACATGGGGACAAAACTTATTCACTGTAACTGGTGAAGAAGAAGAAATGTATTATGAATTAATTGGTGACTATATTGCAGAAAATGTACCAGTTATAGGTACAGTAGGTATGTCAGGTCATGTTGGTGTTTCTGCTAGAGGCCTTGGTAATTTAAGACGCGTTGGAGATAATCCTTCTATTGCTGCAACTAGAAACGCTTATTTAGAGCAAGCTTACTGGATTGATGAAGCTAGAAGGTAAATAATAATAAAACTGATATAGTAATTATCATTAAATAGTTACTGTTCTTAAATCAAGTACCACATCTATTTTTACAATAGATGTGGTACACTTGATAATAAAGTAAAACACCTTATTATATTTAATTATGGAAAATTTTAAATTCTTAAATTATTTAAAAGATTAAATTTTAGATTTTTAAATTTGTATTTTATAGGAGGTATGGCATTGCTAAGTTATATAGGCAGAAGATTTTTAGTTATGATTCCTCTGTTAATTTTAATTTCTATTGTATCGTTTATTCTTATACAACTTCCTCCAGGGAGTTATTTGGAAACCCATATGGCTGCACTGCAGAGATCTGGTGGCCAGGCATCACAGACTGAGCTAGAAATGATTACAAGACGTTATGGTCTAGATCAACCTATGCATGTACAATATTTGAGATGGGTTAGAGGCTTTCCAAGAGGAAATTTTGGTCAGTCTTTTAGACAAAATAAACCTGTAATAATGATTATTAGAGAAAGGTTAGGCTGGTCTATTTTAATATCACTATTGACTGTTATCTTCACATGGATAGTTGCAGTACCTCTGGGTATTTATTCAGCTGTCAAACAATATTCAATAGGAGATCATATAGCAACGTTTTTCGGCTTCCTCGGTGCGGCTATACCGAACTTTATATTGGCTTTATTTATAATGTTTATTGGTGTTAGGTTTTTTGGGACCAGTGTTGGAGGACTTTATGATTCTCAATTTATGGGTGAACCTATGAGTTGGGCTAAATTCCTCAGTATTTTAGGAAGAATATGGATACCTGTGGTAGTAGTAGGAACTGGTTCAATGGCTGGTTTGCTTCGTATTATGAGGGGACAAATTCTTGATGAACTACGTAAGCCGTATGTGCAAACAGCTAGGGCCAAAGGTTTGTCTGAGAATGTTGTTTTGTTTAAACATGTTCTTAGAATTGCTGTAAACCCAATTATCAGTACTATTGGTTGGATGCTTCCAGGAATTGTTTCAGGAGATGTTATAGCTGGAATTGTACTAGGTTTGCCTACTATTGGTCCAGAACTCTTTAATGCTTTGAGAGCTCAGGAAATGTATTTGGCTGGTACAATTGTTATGATGTTAAGTGTTTTGACCTTAATTGGTACTTTAATATCTGATGTATTATTGGCAATGGTTGATCCCCGTATACGCTATGAGTAGGAGGAATAAATAATGGCAGAAAAAAGTAAAAGACCCGAATCTCAGGGACAGTTAATCTGGCGAGATTTTAAAAAGCATAGAGTTGCTAATATTGGATTGATTATCTTAATCATCATGTATACTCTTGCTATCTTTGCCAACTTTATCACACCATATCAACCACGTGAGCGTTTTACTCAATTTGCTACAATGCCGCCTAGTAGGATTCATATTCGAGATGAAAATGGTTTTAGGAGACCATTTGTTTATGGTTATACATCTGAAAGAGATCCTATGACATTGGCAAGGGTTTTTACAATTGACGAAGACAAAAAACTCCCTATACAATTTTTTCTTAGAGGGGGAGAAGAATATAGTTTTTTAGGACTGTTTAATACTGATTTACGTTTATTTGGAGTTGAAGATGGACAAATCTTTTTGTTTGGTACAGATGAGCAGGGTAGAGATTTATTTTCCCGTACTATTCATGGTGCTAGGCTCTCTTTATCTATAGGTTTAGTAGGGGTAATTATGTCCCTTATATTAGGTTTGATTATTGGTGGTATTTCAGGTTATTTTGGTGGTGCTCTTGACAATATAATTCAGAGACTTATAGAGTTTTTGTTAACCTTACCAACGATTCCTGTATGGATGGCTCTTGCTGTAGCGTTGCCGCCTAATTGGTCAATGGTCCAAGTTTATTTTGCCATCACTGTTATTATATCTCTAATCTCCTGGGCAGGTTTAGCCAGGGTAATTAGGAGCCAGGTAATATCTTTAAGAGAACAGGATTTTGTTAAGGCAGCCCAATCATTTGGTGCAGGCGCTCCTCGAATTATAATCAAGCATTTATTGCCTAATTGTATGAGTTATATATTAGTGACAATAACATTGGCTGTTCCAGGTATGATACTTGCAGAGACGGCATTAAGTTTTCTTGGCCTTGGTTTAAGGGCTCCAGCGGTTAGTTGGGGAGTATTACTAATGAGTGCTCAGAATGTTAGGGCTTTGGCAAATTACCCTTGGTTATTTATACCGGCCGTATTTGTTGTGGTAACAGTTTTAGCCTTTAACTTTGTTGGAGATGGTGTGCGTGATGCAGTAGATCCGTATCATTAAATTTCTGTAGAGGGAGCGAGAATTATACTATGGGAAAATTATTAGAAGTTCGTGATTTAAGAACGTATTTTCATGATGACGATTATGTTATCAAAGCGGTTGATAAGATAAGTTTCGACTTAAACGAAGGAGAGACCTTAGGGGTTGTTGGAGAGAGTGGTTGTGGTAAAAGTATTACTTCTCTATCTATTATGAATCTAGTTCCAAAACCTAAGGGTAAAATAGAAGAAGGAAGTAGTATCAAGTTATATAATAAAGATAAAGTTACAGATATTACTTCTTTAAATTATAAGAGCAAGGAAATGAGGAAAATAAGGGGTAATGAAATAGGTATGATTTTTCAGGAGCCTATGACTTCATTAAACCCTGTATATACAGTGGGTAATCAGATAATGGAGGCCGTGCAGTTACACCTAAAATTAGATAAAACAGAGGCTAGAGAATTAGCGATTGAGATGCTTGATAAGGTAGGAATATCTGCACCATCTAAGAGAGTAGATGAATATCCTTTTGAGTTAAGTGGAGGTATGAGGCAACGTGTAATGATTGCTATGGCATTATCCTGTAATCCGCGACTTTTAATTGCTGATGAACCAACTACTGCTCTTGATGTGACAGTAGAAGCCCAAATACTTGATTTGATGAAAGAGTTACAGGAAGACCTGGGAATGGCTATAGTGTTTATAACACATGATTTGGATGTTATAGGTGAGGTAGCTGATAGGGTTATTGTTATGTACACTGGAAATATTGTTGAGAATGCTACAGTAGATGATATTTTTCATAACCCAAAACATCCTTATACTATTGGTTTGTTGAATTCTATACCAAAGATAGGTATGAAGAAAAAACTTGTTCCCATTGAAGGTTCTGTTCCTAATTTAACTGAGTTGCCACAAGGTTGTTATTTTGCTCCTCGTTGTCCTAAAGCAATGGATATTTGTCATAAGCAAAATCCACCTATGTTTAAAATTGATGAAGGGCATGAGGCGAAGTGCTGGCTTTATAAGGGGGAGGAGGAAGTAGAATAATGAAAGAAGATAATATAATTCTTAAGGTAGAAAATTTGAAGAAATACTTCCCTATAAAACAAGGCTTTATGCGAAGAGAAGTTGGTCAAGTAAAGGCTGTTGATGACATTAGCTTTTATATAAAAGAAGGAGAAACTGTAGGACTTGTTGGAGAAAGTGGTTGTGGTAAATCTACTACTGGACATTGTCTTTTAAAATTAAAGGATGCAAGTGCTGGTAGTATTCATTTTAAGCAAAATGGTGAAATGATTGATATGTTGAGTGTAGATAAGGATCAATTAAAAGACATTCGTAAAGATATTCAGATGATTTTTCAGGACCCTAATGCTTCCTTGAGTCCAAGGATGACTATACAGGATATTATAGCTGAACCTTTAGTAGTTCATAAAATTGGAAGTAAAAAAGAAAGAAGAGAAATTGTAAAGAATTTATTAGAAAAAGTAGGCTTGAAAAGTTATCAAATGAATCGTTATCCACATGAATTTAGTGGTGGACAACGCCAAAGAATCGGGGTTGCTCGTGCGTTAACTTTGAATCCTAAATTAATTGTTTGTGATGAACCTGTATCTGCACTTGATGTTTCCGTTCAGGCTCAGGTTATAAATCTTTTGAAAGATTTACAGAAAGAATATAATTTAACTTATCTTTTTATTGCACATGATTTAAGCGTAGTAGAGCATATAAGTGATAGGGTTATCGTTATGTATTTGGGAAAAATAGTTGAGATAGCAGAATCTGATGAAATATATCAGCGCCCAAAACATCCTTATACTGAAGCTCTTTTAGGTTCTATTCCCGAAGGAGATCCGAGACGCAATAAAAAGAGAATTAAATTACCAGGCTCGATAGGTGATCCTTCTAATCCACCTACTGGTTGTAATTTACATCCTCGTTGTAAATATGCCCAGGATATTTGCCGTCAAAAAGAGCCTGAACTGAAGAATATTGCTAATGGTTCTGAACATTATGTTGCATGTCATTTTGCTGAAGAATTAGAATTAGCAGGATATGATAATGTAGATAATAATGAGTAGAGCAATAATAAAGATATTTAATATTTGTATAATATATAAAGTGAATAGGAAAATTATCTTTAAAGGATAATTTTCCTATACATAGCTTAAGTCCTTAGTGATAGCTTTTCAGAAAATATGATTTTTTAACATATGAATATGGAGGTAAATAAGATGAGTAAAGGTAAAAGTGCTAAAATAAATCTGAACAAAAATTTTGCGGTAAGTGAAGTTGATGAACGTATATATGGCTCTTTTATAGAACATTTAGGTCGGGCTGTTTATACTGGAATCTATGAGCCAGGACATTCAAAAGCTGATGAAAATGGATTTCGAGAAGATGTTATAGAATTAATTAAAGAAATAGATGTGCCAATTGTACGTTATCCAGGGGGTAACTTTGTCTCAGGTTATAATTGGGAAGATGGGGTAGGGCCTGTTGAAGACCGTCCTAATCGTCTAGAATTGGCCTGGAGAACTATTGAGACAAATGATTTTGGTACTAATGAGTTTATGGATTGGGCCAAAAAAGTCAATACAGATGTTATGATGGCTGTTAACTTAGGCACAAGAGGTATTGATGCTGCTAGAAATCTTCTGGAATACTGCAATCACCCTGGTGGAAGTTATTATGGAGATTTAAGAAAAGAACATGGTTATGAAGAACCTCATAATATCAAAACCTGGTGTCTGGGAAATGAGATGGATGGTCCCTGGCAGATTGGACACAAAACAGCAGAAGAGTATGGAAGGTTAGCATTGGAAACAGCGAAAGTAATGAAAGGGCTGGATCCTTCAATTGAATTAATTGCCTGTGGAAGTTCTAACAGTAAAATGCCCACATTTGCTGAATGGGAAGCTACTGTATTGGAACATACTTATGAATATGTTGATTATATATCAATGCATGTTTATTATGGTAATCGTGACAATGATTTAGGAAATTATTTAGCCCAGTCTCTTGATATGGATAATTTCATAAAATCAGTTGTTGCTACTTGTGATTATATTAAAGCTAAGAAGAAAAGTGATAAAACAATAAATATTTCTTTTGATGAGTGGAATGTATGGTTTCATTCAAATGATGCTGATAGTAAGAGAGAACCATGGGAGATTGCCCCACCACAATTAGAGGATATATACACCTTTGAAGATGCTTTATTAGTTGGTTTAATGCTTATAACTTTACTCAAGCATGCTGACCGTGTGAAGATTGCCTGTCTGGCACAATTGGTGAATGTTATAGCACCTATTATGACCAGTGAAGGTGGGGGAGCCTGGAAACAAACTATCTTCTATCCTTATTTCCATGCCTCTAAGTTTGGTAGAGGAACTGTTCTTCAATCAATTGTATCTTCACCTACTTATTACGCGAAAGACTTTAAAGAAGTCCCTATTCTTGATACTGTATCTGTTCTCAGTGAGGATGAAGATGAACTGACAATCTTTGCAGTTAATCGTGATCAGGAAGAAAATTTAAACCTTAGCTGTGAATTAAATGATTTTGAAGAAGCTTCAGTAATTGAGCATATAGTTCTTGAACATGATGATATTAAAGCTGTTAATACTGAAGATGATCCAGATAAGGTAAAACCTCATAATAATGGTACTGCTAGCATAGAAGGTAACGATCTTAAAGCGGACTTGCCAAAATTATCATGGAATGTTATAAGATTAAAAGTTAAATAAGCAATTAATAAAGTACAAAGTCATTACAACACCCTTTTTCATAATGCTTTGTATAAATTCTTGATAAATGGGGCAGGGAAGTTTTATTTTTCTGCCCCAAAAAATTCTCCGGGGGTGCTCCGTATTTGATAGATAATAAAGTTTTAGCCGGGTATTATTTCAAAAATGATGAACCATGGAAAGCTCCTGGACATAATTCAGTATTAAAAGACGACGATAAATATTACATAGAACATCATATTAAAGGGGCTTCAAATAGTAAAAAACTTTCGTATTCTACTAGTGTTTCTATAAAGTTTCATAATAAAGAGAATTTAGTACAAAATAAAAAAGAAAATGATATTTTTGAAAATGATCTCTAGTATTCTTTATCATGATTTAAAAAATTAAGGATGGTGTAGATTATGAATAAATTAATACTGAATGCTGATATTAAAAAGTCTAAGATTGATAAAAATATTTATGGGCATTTTTCTGAACATTTAGGGAGATGTATTTATGGTGGAATTTGGGTTGGAGAAGACTCGCCTATTCCTAATACCCGAGGAATCAGGAATGATGTTGTAGAGGCTTTAAAGAATATTGATATTCCTGTATTGAGATGGCCAGGTGGCTGTTTTGCGGATGAGTATCATTGGAAGGATGGTGTTGGTCCTAGAGAGAAACGGGCTAAGATTATGAATACTCACTGGGGTGGAGTAGTAGAAAACAATCATTTTGGTACACATGAATTTTTTGATTTATGTGAGCAATTAGAAACAGAGCCCTACATATGTGGAAATGTAGGTAGTGGTACTGTATATGAAATGCAGCAATGGGTTGAGTATATGACTTCTGATGGTGAATCTCCTATGGTAAATTGGAGAAAAGAAAATGCCAAAGAAGAGCCCTGGGCTTTAAAATATTTTGGTGTAGGGAATGAGAATTGGGGTTGTGGTGGTAATATGCGCCCTGAGTATTATGCAGACTTATATAGAAGGTACCAGACCTATGTGAGAAATTATGGTGATAATAAAATCTTTAAGATTGCTGGTGGTGCTAATGTTGCCGACTATAATTGGACAAAGGTCTTGATGGAAAATGCACACTGGCTGATGGATGGTTTGAGTCTTCATTATTACACTATTCCTGGGAAATGGGAAGACAAGGGAGCAGCCACTGATTTTACTACAAATGAATGGTTCTCTACTATGAAAAAAGCCTTGTATATGGATGAGCTTGTAAGTAAACATAGTAATATTATGGATATCTACGATCCGGAAAAAAGGGTTGCTTTGATTGTTGATGAATGGGGTACCTGGTTTGATGTAGAGCCTGGCACTAATCCTGGTTTCCTTTATCAGCAAAACACTTTGAGAGATGCTCTTGTAGCTGGTATCACTCTGAATATATTTAATAATCATGCTGATAGGGTTCGTATGGCTAATATTGCACAAACAGTAAACGTTCTACAAGCTATGATTCTAACCCGTGGTGAAGAAATGATTCTAACACCAAGTTATCATGTTTTTGAAATGTATAAGGTACATCAAGATGCAGACTTACTTGATCTTAATATTAGCTCTGGTGATTATGAATTTGATAATCAAAAAATACCTGCAATTAATGCTTCAGCTTCAAAAGATAGTGCAGGGAATATTAATATTACTCTTTGTAATTTAAATCATGAAAGTGAAGAAAAAATTAGCTGTGTTTTAAATAGTACAGAATTTCAGCTAAATGAAATTGAAGCCAGGATAATAAGAGCTGATGAACTGGATTCTCATAATGATTTTGATGCCCCTGACAGGATTAAGCCAGAAGAGTTTACAGCAGCAAAGCCTACAGAAAATGGCTTTGAAGCCACTATCCCAGCTGCTTCTGTAGTTTCATTGCATTTAAAGTAAGGATAAGTGAAGCAAACAGAGGATGGTTCCGCCTTTGCTACACGCAAGAATGACCTGCTAGTTTTAATGGGGTTTAACTCAGTTAGTACCACTCTCTCGCTTGAGAAAAAGGGCAGCCTTAGAGGCGTTAGCTCTCGAAAATACTTGTAAAAAAGAATGGAGGTTTGATAGTATGATAGAATTAGCTAGTCAAGAGTTATGGTTTGTTACTGGTAGTCAGCATTTATATGGTGATGAAACATTGAAACAGGTAGCAAAGCATTCTAAGAAAATAACAAAAGCTTTAGCAGCTAGAGAAGAAATTAAAGTGAAACTTGTTTATAAACCTACATTAACTACTCCTGAGGCTATCAAAAATTTGGCGTTAGAAGCTAATAGTGATGAGAAGTGTATTGGACTTATTACCTGGATGCATACCTTTTCACCTGCAAGAATGTGGATAGCTGGACTGAATCTATTAAAAAAACCATTTTTACATTTGCATACTCAGTTTAATAGAGATATACCCTGGTCTGAGATTGATATGGACTTTATGAATCTCAATCAATCTGCCCATGGTGGCAGAGAATATGGGTTTATGGTTTCTAGAATGCGTAAGAATAGAAAGGTTGTTGTTGGGCATTGGCAGGATGATAAAGTCATAGAAGAAATAGGCACCTGGGTAAGGGCAGCTTCTGCCTGGCAGGATTCTCAGGGAGCTAAGATAGCACGTTTTGGAGATAATATGCGCCATGTTGCTGTTACTGAAGGTGATAAAGTAGAGGCGCAAATAAAGTTTGGTTATGAGGTTAATGGCTACGGATTAGGGGATTTAATTAAATTTATTGACCAAATTACAGATAAAGATATTGATCAATTAATGAAAATATATCAACAAGAATATAGTATAGCCAGTTCTTTATTGGAAGGCGAAAATAAAGATAGATTGAGAGAGTCTGCTAAAATAGAGTTGGGTATGCGGGCTTTTCTAGCCGAAGGTAATTTTAAGGCCTTTACCAGTACATTTGAAAATTTACATGGCTTAGAGCAATTGCCAGGTCTTGCAGTACAACGTTTAATGGCAGATGGTTATGGTTTTGGTGCTGAAGGCGACTGGAAAACTGCCGCTTTACTTAGGGCTATGAAAGTAATGGCAGATGGACTACCTGGTGGGACTTCTTTTATGGAAGACTACACTTATCATCTTGAACCAGGAAATATGAAGGTCTTAGGCTCCCATATGTTGGAGGTTTGTGAATCTATAGCAGCAAATAAGCCTTCACTAGAAATACACCCACTTTCAATTGGAGGAAAAGACGATCCAGCCCGTCTTGTTTTTGATACAGGCAGTGGACCAGCTTTAAATGCTACTATCCTGGATATGGGTAATAGATTTAGAATGTTGGTTAATAAAGTGGAAGCTGTAGAAGCAGATAAAGATTTGCCTAAATTACCAGTGGCACGTGTTGTTTGGGAAGCAAAACCTGATTTAGCTACTGCAGCAGCAGCCTGGATTTTAGCAGGTGGCGCTCATCATACAGGATATAGTAGGGCTCTTTCTGTTGAGCATTTAGAGGACTTTGCTGAAATAGCTGATATAGAGTTTTTGCTAATTGATGAGTCTACTAAGTTAAGAGAATTTAAGAAAGAACTTAAGTGGAATGAGATTTATTATAAATTAAAGTAAGCTAAATATAATATAGCCCCCTATATACAGGGGGTTTTTCTTGCTAAGAAGAAACATCAAGTATTATTTGCAAAATGATCAAGTCTATAAAATGGTATATCTTTTCAGAGAAAAACAATCAGGGATATGATAATCTTATTATAAAAGCTTAAAGTTTAGAAATTTTACAAAAATAAGGGGGATTATAATGAATTTTAGGAAAAAGTATTTGTTATTACTTTTTATATTCTTTCTAACTACTTTTTTTGCAAGCCAATTATCATTGGCTTCTAGTGACACTGATACAAGTCTTCTAGCTCATTATTTATTTGATGGAGATTTATCAGATCAAAGTAGTAATTTTCCAGATGGGGAAGTTACTGCAGATCGTATTAATAACGAAGGTGGCTCAATAAGATATGCTGATGGTATGAGAGGACAGGCGGCTGTCTTTGATGGTCAGTCAGGTATTCTTCTACCAGAAGCTTTAATTACTGATAATAGTTATAGTGTTGCTTTATGGGTTAATCCTGTTCAAATTACAGATTTTACAACTACTTTTTTTGCTGGTGTATTTAGGGATGATGCTTATCAATCGTGGGTAAGTATAGTACCTAATGGACCAGTAGGTAGTACAATGGTCTGGTCCGGGAATGATCCCTGGTATGACGCTCCTAGCAATCATACTATATCAGTAAATCAGTGGTCTCATCTGGCTTTTACTGTTGGGGATGGAAAGATCAAGGTTTATTTGAATGGTGAGGAAGAATTCTCAGGTTCTAATTTTCCTGAGATATTTAAAAATGCAGAAGATGCTGTTTTTGCTTTGGGGGTAAATTACTGGGACCCTCCTTTCCAGGGGATGATGGATGACTTACGTATCTATGACAAAGCTATTTCTCCTGAGCTAGTAGCTGAGCTGGCTGAAGGAGCTCCAGAATTACCTGAGGCTCCAGAAGAATTCATTTATCGTCCACCACAATTTGATGCAGTCTCTGTTCATGATCCGATGATAGCCAGGGTAGAGGATGGTAGATTTTATGTATTTGGATCTCATTTGGCATCTGCCTACTCTGATGATTTAATTGAGTGGTATCAATTGACAGCTGGTTGGAGTGCTAGTAATTCTTTGATTCCTAATCCCGCAGAAGAGTTAAGGGAAGCAATGGAATGGCCAGAACCTGATAATGCTGAAAGTACCTGGGCCAAAAGTGTAATAAAGCTAAATGATAAATACCACATGTATTTTAGTACCAGTACCTGGGGTGCTACTAGATCTGCTATAGCTCTGGCAACGGCTGAAGACATTGAAGGGCCTTATAAATATCAGGATTTTGTTATAAGGTCATATAATCCAGGTGAAGAAAATATAGAAGGAGTGCCTCATGATCCTAATATTCATCCGAATGCCATTGATCCCTATGTCTTTTTTGATGCAGAAGATAATCTCTGGATGATTTATGGTTCCTATGCAGGGGGAATCTTTATGCTGGAAATGGATTCTGAAACAGGAATGCCTAAACCAGATCAGGGATATGGTAAGAAAATCAGTGGTGGCAACCATGCTGCTATGGAAGGGGCTTATGTGATTTATCATCCAGAAACAGAGTATTATTATTATATGATATCTTTTGGTTCTCTGGCTCCTGATGATGGATATAATATTAGGCTGGCTCGCTCTAAAAATCCTGATGGACCTTATTATGATCCGACAGGAAGAGATATGATTAGTGCTAATCCCAGGATTGGCAAAAGTTATGAGCCATATGGAGCAAGAATAATAGGCAACTTTGCCTTTCTGGAATCAGGAATAGGATATCTATCACCAGGTCATAATTCAGCATATTACGATGATGAAAATGGAAAAATGTATGCTATTTTTCATGCTCGTTTTCCAGGAGCAGGTCATATGCATAATGTTCGCGTTCACCAAATCTTGATTAATTCTGAAGGATGGCCCGTAATTGCTCCACACCGTTATACAGGTGAAAGTCTTGCTAGCTATACAGAGGATGAAATTATAGGAACTTATCAGTATATTAATCATGGTAAGTCGATAACTGCAGATTTAAATCGCTCTGTAAATATTGAATTAAGTGCTGAGGGTCAGATTGTCGGAGAAGGTATTAAAGGTGAATGGGAAATGACTGGTGAAAATACAATTAATTTGAGTATTAATGGTGATATCTATCATGGAGTAGTATTAAAACAATGGGATGAAGGTTTAAAAAAAGATGTAATGACTTTTACGGCATTATCTAATGAAGGTCTTGCTATCTGGGGTAGTAGTATAGAATAAAGAAAAATGATAAAATAGATAATAAGCTTAATCTGTGCTTATAAAAATTGCAAACTTAAGGGGGATCATATTGAGCTTTTTAAAAAAGCGTTTGACTATATTATTGATAGTTATTGCAATTACTGTTATATCAGGCAGTTTATTATTAGCTTCAAGTAATATTGACACAAATCTTGTGGCTCATTTTAACTTTGATGGTGATTTATCTGAACAAACTGGTGATTTTGATGATGGTCAAGTAATCGCTGAACGTATTAATAATCAAGGTGGCTCTATAACTTATGCGGAAGGCATTAGAGGTCAGGCTGCTGTATTTGATGGACAGTCAGGTGTTCTTTTGCCTGATGACTTAATTACAGATGATAGCTATAGTGTTGCTATTTGGTTAAATCCTGAAGAAATCAATGCTTTTACAACTAGCTTTTTTGCAGGTGTATTGCGGGAAGATGGTTTTCAATCTTGGATTAGTTTAGTACCGGAGGGACCCGTAGGGCGTACTATGCTCTGGTCAGGAAATGACCCATGGTATGATGCTGCGGGAAATCTTACTATTCCTACAAATCAGTGGACTCATCTGGCTTTTACTGTTGACCAGGGAAATGTAAAATTATATTTAAATGGAGTGGAAAGTTTTTCAGGAACAGGCTTTCCAGATGTCTTTACTACTTTAGATGATGCGGTTTTTGCATTAGGAGTTAACTTCTGGGATGCCCCTTATAAAGGTATGATGGATGATTTGCGTATTTATGATACAGCTATATCTTCTGCTACTATAGCCAGTCTGGCTGAAGATGCTCCTGAATTAGAAGAGCCAGAAGAGATCATTGTCATGACAGATCCTAATAGTGTTTCTGTTCACGACCCTATGATTATAGAAGATGACGGTATATTTTATGCTTTTGGTTCGCACCTTGCTGCAGCGAAATCAGATGACCTTATAACTTGGGAATCAATATCAGGAGACTGGAGTCCTTTTAATCCTATTATCCCTAATCCTGAGATAGAGTTAGAAGAGGCATTGACCTGGCCAGACCCTGATGCAGAGAGTACCTGGGCTAAGAGTCCTATAAAACTAAACAATCAATACTATCTATATTTTAGTGCTGCTCACTGGGAATCTGAAAGATCCAATATTTCTTTAGCAATTGCTGATAATGTGGAAGGCCCATATGAATATCAGGGTATGTTAATAAGAAAATATAGAGAAGGACAATATAGTGAGGAAGCAGGAGAAGCTTTTAATCACAATATTCATCCTGGGGTAATTGACCCACATGTTTTCTTTGATGCTGATGATAATCTATGGATGCTTTATGGTTCATATGCTGGCGGAATGCATATGCTGGAGTTAGATCCTCAAACAGGTTATCCTATAGCTATGGATGCAGAGAAAGGATATCTAAAAGAGGGCTCTGGATATGGTAAGAGAATTGCTGGAGGCTACCATGCCCCAATGGAAGGTCCATTTATTCAATATCTTCCTGAGACAGGGTATTATTATCTACTTGTATCTTTTGGTACATTAGATGCAAATGGAGGCTATAACATTCGAGTAGCACGTTCAGAAAACCCTGATGGTCCATATCTGGATACAGAAGGAAATGACTTGCGTGATTATACTAGTAGTAATTGGGCTGATGCAGTAAATTATGGTTCAAAATTAATTGGTAATTTTCTTTTCCAGGAATCAAATCTTGGTTATCGCTCTCCAGGTCATAATTCTGCATATTATGATGAAGAGACAGGCGAATTGTATATTGTTTTCCATACTCGTTATCCTGGACATGGTGAACTTCATCAGCTTCGAGTACACCAGATGCTCGTAAATTCAAAAGGCTGGCCTCTTATTACACCTCATAGCTATAATGGAGAAAGTGTAGGAGAAAATACTGAAGATGATGTAATAGGAAATTATCAATTTGTAAATCATGGTCGGGATATTCAAACTGGTGTAGATAATATAAATTTATCCGAAAATATTGAGCTACTTCCAGATGGATCTATTTCTGGTGCTGTCCAAGGTAGCTGGCAAATTACTGGAGATTATACTCTTGATATTATAATAGATGATCAAGTTTATCACGGTGTTTTTATTAAGCAGTGGGATAGAGGTCTTGAGAAAGAAGTAATGACTTTTACTGCCCTATCTAACGGAGGAGTTTCCATCTGGGGTAGTCAGATCTTTAATTAAATAAATTTAATTAATAAAGTTTGCCGATGAAGGAATAGCTTTAATTGAATCGTTAGAAGAAAACAAAAAGACTCTCTCCTAATAGTTTATGATCGGTCTATTAGGGGTGGTCTTTTATTAAAAAAAAGAAAAAAGGGAAAAAATCACAATAAACGTTTAAAAAGCAATAAAAATATAGTATAATATAATAAATGATTAAATTTTGAATTAGGAGTGATATTATATGTCAAAATTAAAAGGAACACAAACTGAAGCTAACTTACTTAAGTCATTTGCGGGCGAATCACAGGCTGATATGAGATACAGATATTTTGCTTCTAAAGCTGCTAAAGAAGGTTATAAGCAGATAGAAGCAATCTTTCTGGAAACAGCCAGAAATGAAAAGGAACATGCAAAAAGATTTTTTAAATTTTTAGAAGGCGGAATGGTAGAAATTACAGCAAGTTATCCTGCAGGAGTTATAGGTACAACTGAAGAAAACTTAGAGGCTGCTGCTGAAGGAGAGAATGAAGAGCATACAGAATTATATCCTGAATTTGCAGATATTGCAGAAGAAGAGGGTTTTAAAGATATTGCTGCAACTTTTCGTAAAATTGCAGAGGTTGAAGAAGAACATGAAAAACGTTATCGCAAATTATTAGATAATATTAAGGAAGATAAAGTATTTAAAAGAGATGACGTTATTAGATGGAAATGTGGCAATTGTGGATATGTACATGAAGGGAAAGAAGCTCCTAAAACATGTCCAGCATGTATCCATCCTCAAAAGTATTTTGAAATAAAAGAAAGTAATTATTAAGTTAAATACATTACTAAGTTAAATACTGAGTAATAAATTAGAGAAATAAAATACCACCCTAAAATTTTAGGGTGGTATTTTATTTCGATTTTACTCTATTTTCATAAAGTCTAACATTTCTTGATAACTTAGGATTCCGCTTTTTCGATTGATTATAATACCATTCTTATCTATAGCTAAAGTAGTTGGTATGCCTCTTACTAAATATCGGGCTGAAGTTCTACCGTCTTCATCTAGAACTACAGGAAAATTATAATTATTAGCAATCATAAAATTACTTACCTGGCGTTTGCTTTCTTGTACATTAATTGTTAAGACAGTTATTTCTGTATTATCGCGATATAGTTTTTGAATATCAGGCATCTCTGCTATACAAGGGGGGCACCAGCTAGCCCAAAAATTCAAAAAAACTTTTTGTCCACGAAAGTCACTTAAATTTACTAAATCACCGTTAATTTTTGCTAGAGTAAAATCAGGGGCCATTTCACCGGGATTAACTCCAATATTAATTTGTGTTTCTGAATCGTTATCTTTCTCATCTGCGTTACTGTGGTAAAAGAAAAACCCGGATAAGATGATTAAGAAAATAAGGCTGAACAGTATATACTTCTTATTCATTTTATCACTCCTTTCTTATATTTAATAAAACACAAACTTCGCAGTTGCTATGATGAAGTTATGGCTAAACAGGCTTTATGCGATAAACCCAAATGTGAAGTTTGAGTAATAAAATACTAAAACTTGGAAGTAGTTAGTAAAGATGAGTATTCCTAAAATCATTAATAAGATACCTGCTATTTTTTGAATTATAAGTAAACGATGATTGATTCTCTTTAATCTTGGTAATAAGTAATCCATAAAATATGCAGTTATCAAAAATGGTAAAGCAAATCCTAATGAATAAAAAGCCAGCAATAAACCACCGTTTAAAACCGTGTTTTGGTTGGCAGCATAAATTAGAATGGATGAAAGAATGGGACCAATACAAGGCGTCCATGCAAAAGCTAGAGCTAAGCCCATTAAGAAGGATCTTATGTAAGTACTTTTACTATTCTTTACTTCTAATCCTTTATGTTTGTATAAAAACTTTATTTTAATAAATCCCGCTAAGTGAGCACCCATAACTATTATAATTAACCCACTGATTTTTTGAAAAGTTTGTAAGTTTCTTAATAATATTTGTCCAAGATATGAAGCGGATAAACCTAATAATATAAATATTATTGAAAAACCTGCTGTAAATAAAAAAGCTGAACTAAGTAATCGCCGTTTTTCTTTAGTAGTGGCATAATCCCCCATTAAGACTGTTAAATAAGAAGGGAGCAAGGGTATTATACAAGGCGAAAAAAAAGATAAAATACCAGCAGTAAAAGCAAGGAATATAGAAATTTCATTATTCATAGAATAATCACCTACTATTATTTATTTATTCTATTTTACCATATGATTTTTCATTTTTTGTAAAATGGATAACAAATTCTGTTTTTCACAAACTTTAATTGTGAAACATGGCTAGAGATTATGAAAGTTATATTTTTATTGATAAATTTTATTAATAGGGATATAATTATATTATAGCTTAATTTTGCAAATAAATATAAGTAGATTATACTAAAGGGAGTGGTTATATGTCGGAAAAGGCTTTTATAGAAAAAAACGCTTGGCTAAACATGGAAGATGTAGAACATGAAGAAATTTTTGCTTTTAACAAAGAATATGCCAATTTTATGGATGTCAATAAAACTGAAAGGCAATGTGTCAGAAGTTCTGTAGAAATGTTAGAAGCAGAGGGCTTTAAAGATATTTCAGAATTTACTTCTTTAAAAAAAGGGGATAAGGTATATAAAATAAATAGGGAAAAGGGATTAATTGCAGTTGTAATTGGTGAAAAAGATCTAATAGACGGTGTACATATAGTAGGGGCTCATATGGATTCTCCACGAATCGATTTAAAGCCAAATCCTTTATTTGAAGCCAGTGAATTAGCTTATTTTGATACACATTATTATGGAGGAATAAAAAAATATCAGTGGGTTAGCATTCCCTTAGCCATTCATGGTGTTGTTGTTAAACAGGATGGTAGTAAAGTGGAAATTAGCATTGGGGATAAGGAAGATGATCCGATATTTTACATAAGTGATCTTCTACCACATTTAGCTAAAGATCAGATGCAGAAAAAAATGAGTGAAGGAATAAGTGGTGAACAGTTAAATTTATTAATTGGCAGTATTCCTGTAGAAGGTGAGGAAAAGGATTCTAAAGAGAAAGTTAAGAATTCTATTCTTAATTATCTGGATAAGGAATACGGAATTGATGCTGAGGACTTAGTAAGTTCAGAGCTACAAATAGTTCCAGCTTTTAAGGCAAAGGATGTGGGCTTTGATAGAGGTTTATTGGCTGCATATGGGCATGATGACCGTGTATGTAGTTATACAGCTCTAAAAGCAATTTTAGAAATAGAAGATCCGTCCAATACAGCCATGGCTTTATTGGTTGATAAAGAAGAAGTTGGAAGTATGGGTAGTACTGGTATGCAGTCTCGATTTTTCGAAAATACTATTGCTGAATTGATAGACCTAAGCAATGAAGAATATTCTGATTTAATGGTAAGAAAAACAATTGAAAATTCAAAAGCATTATCTGCAGATGTCAATGCTGCTTTTGATTCTAATTACCCAGATGTCTTTAGTAAAAGTAATTCGGCTTATTTAGGAAAAGGTGTTGTTATTACTAAGTATACAGGTGCTCGAGGAAAATCAGGATCTTCTGAAGCTTGCGCTGAGTTTGTAGCAGAGGTAAGATCATTGTTTAATAATGCAGGTGTGATTTGGCAGATCGGTGAATTAGGTAAAGTTGATAAAGGTGGCGGGGGAACTATAGCGCAGTTTTTAGCTAATTATAACATGGATGTATTAGACTGTGGACCTGCAGTTATGTCTATGCATGCTCCCTATGAAGTAGTAAGTAAAGTGGATGTTTATAATACTTATCTAGCATACCATGTGTTTTTAGAAAAATAAATTATACACTTTATTTAAAGTTGTTAAGTATTTAACATATTAAAGAATGATGTTAATTTATACTATATTTAAAGGTACTTAGCGATTTTATTTAACTTATCGCAAAAATACAATTATAGAAAGCGAGTGATATTTATGGCAAATGCACTTAGTGTTAGTGATGCTAATTTTGAGCAAGAGGTTTTGAATTCTGATAAACCTGTAATGGTTGATTTCTGGGCAGAATGGTGTGGACCATGTAGAATGGTGGGACCAGTTCTTGAAGAAATAGCTAATGAAAAAGAGGATGTTAAAGTATGTAAGTTAAATGTTGATGATAATCAAGCAACTGCCTCAGATTATGGAGTTATGAGCATTCCTACAATTATTTTGTTTGAAAACGGTGAGGTTAAGAAACAAATTACTGGCTATATGCCTAAGGAACAATTGCTTAGTCAATTAGGTTTAGCATAGTTGTTTTTTTAGCATTCTATAAGAAGGATATAAAAGGATATGAAAGTATTTAAGCAGGAGGATAATCCCTTCTGCTTTTTATTATGCTTATAAAAGCTAAAATCTTTCTTTATTATTTATATTAAGTATGATATAATTGTAAAAAATTATAATCGAACGGTGTGTGGGGGTGGGTTTTTATGAAAAAAGTATTAATAATACATTCAACTGAAGGTAATCTTGAGGAAATATCCAAGGGGATAGAAGAAGGATTAGAAAATAACGGATATCAGGTAGATACAATTAGTACTAATGAAAAGGGAAAGGTTCATAGCTTTTTTCCATATGATTTTGTCATAGTAGGAAGTCCTAGCAAAGGGTTTATCAAAGGAACTATAGCTGCGGATATTTCCTCTTTTTTAAAGCAGTGTAAAAGAACTGCAGGTAAAAATGCTATTGCCTTTGTTACCCCAAGTGGTATTGCTACTAATAAGTCTTTGAAGGCGTTGATGGGAGAATTGGAGAAATTAGGTTGCTTTGTTAATGACTTCAGAACAATCAAAAATCGCAATGATGCTGTAAGTTTTGGTGAAAGTTTGTAATCTTGTCTCTCTATTTTTAAAAAGAAAAAAATATCTATTTATTTTCCTTGTCAAAATTCTTATGATAATATATAATATTATGAAAAGGTGCCACAGTAGGCATAATACTAACTGTGGCTTTTGTAATGTTTAGATTTTTTTTGTTAAAAAGCGCTAGTTTTCTGAATACATGCTCTTTTTGGAGGTTTTATGAAGAATAAAGTTACTTTATTTATAAAAAGCAGGCAGGAGTATTCTGCTGATGATAACGAATTGATTGAATATAATACTGAAGGGATATTATATAAGAAAAGGGAAAAGTTATATCTTTTGTATAAGAACAAGGAATTAGCAGAAGCTAATAGCCGAATTAAGGTTGATCCATTAATGCAAGAGGTATCTATTTATAGAGACAAGCCTCAGTTGAGGCAGCAGTTTATCGAAAAAGAGAGTTTTTCCAGTAAATATTATGCAAGTTATGGCGTTTTTGATATGGATATATATACTGATTATTTAAGTATTAGTCTTGGCGATAAGAATGGCAGTATCAAGATTGTTTACCAAATTTACTTAAACAAGAAATATCTTAGTAAGAATAATTTAGATATATCATGGGAAATTTTAAAAAGAAAATGACTTTTAAGTTTCCGTGAACAAATTAGAGTGTAACATAGTTAATAGTTAAAACATTAAAATAAGTTTTAAGTTCTAAACTTTTGATATAAGTTTTTTAGAAAAAGTATTATAAATTATTAAGAGGAGGAAATATAGTGACGAAATATATTTTTGTTACCGGTGGAGTTGTATCTGCTCTAGGTAAAGGAATAACAGCAGCTTCTCTAGGTAGATTGTTAAAAAGTCGAGGTTTGAAAGTAAGTATTCAAAAGTTTGATCCATATATCAACGTAGATCCTGGAACAATGAGTCCTTACCAACATGGTGAGGTCTTTGTGACAGATGATGGCGCTGAAACTGATTTAGATTTAGGTCATTATGAGCGTTTTATTGATGTTAATTTAAGTCAAAACAATAATGTGACAACGGGTAAAATATATGGATCTGTAATTCGTAAAGAAAGAAAAGGTGATTACCTAGGCGCTACAGTACAGGTCATACCTCATATTACAGATGAGATAAAAGATCGCATAACACGAGTTGGTCGGGAAACAGATGCTGATGTTGTGATAACAGAAATCGGTGGAACTGTTGGAGATATTGAGAGCTTGCCGGTTATTGAAGCAATAAGACAGTTGAAAAGTGATATGGGTAAAGGCAATATTTTCTACTTGCACTGTACTTTAGTTCCGTATATAGCTACTGCTGCTGAGTTGAAGACAAAACCTACTCAACATAGTATTAAGGAGTTGAGAAGTATAGGGATTCAGCCTGATGCAGTTGTATGTAGATCAGATCGTGAAATCGGAGAAGATGTAAGGAGTAAAATTGCATTATTTGGTGATATAGATAAAAGAGCTGTTATACATGCTATAGATGTTGATCATATTTATGAAGTACCTTTAAGTTTAGAAAAAGAAGGACTAGCAAATATCGTAATTGAAAAATTAGATTTGGGAGATAAAGTCCATAAGCCAGACCTGGTCGAATGGAAAAAGATGGTTAGTAAAATGAAAAGTTTGAGTCAGGAAATAAGAATTGCTATTGTTGGTAAATATGTAGAATTACCTGATGCTTATATTAGTATAAATGAGTCTTTAAAACATGCTGGAGTGACAAATGATGTCAATATAGATATTAAATTCATATATGCTGAAGATTTAGAAGGGAATATTGACCTTAGTCAATACTTTGATGACGTTGATGGAATTTTGGTACCAGGTGGATTTGGTGATCGAGGAATTGAGGGTAAAATTCGATCTATAGAATATGCACGCATAAATAAAATACCTTATTTTGGAATTTGCTTAGGTATGCAGTCTGCAGTTATAGAGTTTGCAAGAAATGTACTTAATTATAAAGGTGCTCATAGTGCTGAGTTTGATGAAAATAGTGAAAACCCAGTAATTGATTTGATGCCGGAACAAAAAGATGTTGAAGATATGGGCGGTACTATGCGCTTAGGTTTATATCCATGTAAAATGAAAAAAGATACACTTAGTGGTAGAGCATATCAGGAAGAAGTTATCTATGAACGTCATCGTCACCGTTATGAGTTTAACAATGAATACCGTGAAGAGTACAAAAAAGCTGGCATGGTTTTTTCAGGGCTATCTCCAGATGAAAAATTAGTAGAAATAGTCGAAATTCCTGATCACCCTTGGTTTGTAGCAGTACAATTCCATCCTGAATTTAAGTCGCGACCTAATAGACCACATCCTTTGTTTGTAGGTTTTGTTAAAGCTGCAAAGGAGAAGTGTCTGCTTTAAATCTGTTTTTAAGATTGAAGAAAGGCTTGGTGTATATAAATTGGAGAGAAAGAATGTTTTGCTTGATCTTGATGGTACTTTATTGCCGATTGATATTGATGAATTCCTTAAAGGATACTTTTATTTATTGGGTAAAGAGTTTTCAGATCTCTGGGAGCCAGATTTTTTTATTGATTCATTAATGAAGGCCACACATAAAATGATAGCGAATAATGGTAAAAATTTTAATATGGATGTTTTTAAGGAAGCTTTTTTTCAATTACTTGAACATGATGACAAGGATATTATAATGGATAGGTTTGAAAAATTTTATCTAAATAAATTTCCTACTTTACAATCTGGGATTCTTGTAGATGATTTACCAGTTCGATTAATAGCTACCTTAAAAGAAAAAGGCTATAATTTAGTACTAGCAACCAATCCCTTGTTTCCTTTGATAGCTATTGAAGAAAGATTGCGCTGGGCAAAATTAGATATAAAAGACTTCTCATTAATAACAACATATGAGAATATGCATTATTGTAAGCCTAATCCAGAATATTATCTTGAAATAACTAAGAAAATACAGGCAGAACCTAGCAATTGTATAATGATTGGTAATGATGTACAGGAAGATATGATTGCCACTGCAGAATTAGGAATGAAAACTTTTCTAGTCAATGATTACTTGATTGACCGTAAGGAAGATGAAATAAATGTTGATTGGCAAGGTAGTTTAGAAGAATTGGTAGAATATTTTTCTTAAAGCCGTTTTTTTTATTAACTGAATATACCATTTTCAAAGTATAAAATCCCTTTTTTCAGGTAATAATGCTAATATATCTGAGGGGGGATTTTTTATGTTTAAAAATATTTTACTTATTATACTTATAATTATAATTTCCGCTGTACCAATTTTCGCTGAGGAGGATAATAGACTTATAAGTGGTTTGATTACTGGGGTAGATCTTGAAAATAACAGTATAACTCTTGATAATAAAGATATTTTATTATTAGCTGAGGATTGCTCTATAAGTAGAAATGATATTTCTACAGCTTTAGCTGCTTTAAAACCAATATCTACAAATTTTTATCAATGGGCAGAGTTAGATATTCTTAATTCTGGTGTGGTCATCAATATAAATGCATATTATCAGGTTATACAAGGTATTATTGAAGATATTTCTCATAGTGATAAATATATAAAACTATCTGTGTATAAAGAAAGAATAGGTTTTGAAGAAAAAGTAAATAATTTTAAGTGGAATAAAGGTCAAGATGATCAGATTAGATCGTTAAAAGAAGGCGATTATATAGTTTTGATAACAGCTAAGGAGAAGATCCTTAATGTAATAGAATATTAAAGATAAAAATTTTATTTAAAAAAAAGGATTTTTCCTGCTTATGGAGAATAGTTAGGGTGAGGAGGTGAATACCTGAGTAGTTTCAGGTAGAAGACCATGGTACTAGAATTGTCTATTGCTTTTGCCATGCGCTGTCCGACTTGTGGGCGCTTGGATAATGTGAATCAGTTAAATATTTTCCAAATGTCAGGTGATCAGAAAGTTACTGTTCTGTGTGAATGCGGTGCCCATAAGGCTACGATTGCCAGAAAGGGGAGTGCTTATGTTGCTATAGATTATTATTGCATAATTTGTGATAGCATGCATAGTGTAGTTTTTCCACAGAAAGTATTTTGGTCGAAAAATAAATTAAATTCACTATTTTGCCTCGATACTGATCTGAATCTTGCTTATTTTGGCTCATATTCTTTAGTAAATCAGGAATTGAAAAGACAACAACAGGAATTAAATTCAATGGCTAACGATTTGGGTTTTGATGAATTTGTAGATCCAGAAGTAATGTTAGGGATTTTAGACTATCTTCATGATATTGCTGCCTTAAATGGACTTTATTGTGAATGTGGGAGCTATCATATCGATATAGATCTCTTTTCTGATAAACTTGAGCTTAGTTGTAATACTTGTAATACGATAAGGTCAATTCCGGCTTCTAAAAAGTCAGATTTGGATAATATTAAAAAACTGGATGAAATAATATTATACTTTTCTACCAGTAAGTCAAAAAATTTTTAAACTATAATTCTATAAGGAGGAATACATAAGATGAACTTAGTTCCAATGTCAGAAATACTAAACAAGGCTAATTCTGAAGGCTATGCAGTTGGTGGCTTTAATATCAATAATATGGAGTTTTTACAAGGTATTATATGGGCTGCTGAAGAAATGAAATCACCATTAATTTTACAAACTAGTGAAGGTGCCCTTAGATATATTGGTATGGATTATGTAATTGCTATGGTGGAGGCTGCTACTAAAAACACAAGTGTACCAGTTGCACTACATGTTGACCATGGTAGTACTTTTGATTCAATAATGCAATGTATTAGAAGTGGTTTTTCTTCAGTTATGATTGATGGCTCTCACCATCCATTTGAAGAAAATATTGCTTTAACCAAAAAAGTAGTAGAAGCTGCTCATGCAGTAGGTGTTAGTGTAGAAGCTGAGTTAGGGAAACTTGGCGGTGTAGAAGATGATGTTTCTGTTGATGCAAAAGATGCTACTTTTACAGATCCTGCAGAAGCGGAAGAGTTTGTAGAAAGAACTGGTGTTGATGCTTTAGCAGTTGCTATAGGTACTGCTCATGGAGTTTACGCTGGTGATCCTGAACTTGATTTTGAAAGACTACAAACAATTAAAGAGAAAATTAAAATACCAGTAGTTTTACATGGAGCTTCAGGTGTCCCGGAAGAAGATGTTAAAAAAGCTGTTTCTTTAGGTGTAAATAAAGTTAATGTAAATACAGATTTTCAACAGGCATATCATGCTAAGGTAAAAGAAATCTTAGATAATGATCCTGGTGTTTATGATCCAAGAAAATTCTGTGGCCCTGGTAGAGATGCAATTAAAGCTAAAGTTATTGAAAAAATTAAATTCTTAGGTAGTAATGATAAGGCGTAATCGTATTTTTGTCTTACTATAAGTTAAATTATGGGTATCCTGTTTTTACTAACAGGATACCCATTTCTCAAACGGAACCCTCAGTTTTATCCTGCCAAATAATATTTTCTTATAAAGTTCATTAATTATATCCAGATAAAATAATTCTATTAAAACTATAGTAATTATAGTATTATACTTATTTAATTCTATTTATTATACATTATACAAGATTATATGAGTGATGAAACAGACGATAGGTATTTTTGTCTTCTAATACTATATCTAATTAATTATGTTTTCAACTAAGAAATTTCATATAAGCTTCTTTCATAATTAACTTAACTTTCATAATTAATTATAAGGAAGCATGATAAGATTGAGCTCTGTGAAATTATTTATACAGATAATTTGATAATACTTAAAATGCAGGTATCGGAAGCGTAGTACCCTGGGGTACTCCCAAGAATACAAAACTTTTTTATTTTTTTATTTCTTACTATTGCTTCTATGTTTTCTTATTAAAAAATTATAAACAAATAAGCTTGTGTTATTTGTTTAGTGAGGTAGGTGCTTTAATGAATATTAGTGAGTTAGAAAAGAAAACAATAAGTGAATTACATGAAATAGCCAAAGATTTCAAAATAAGTGGATATGCTCAAATGCGTAAAAAAGATTTGATTTTTGCACTCTTGAAAAAAGAGACAGAAAAAGGAGGGAATATTTTTGCTGAAGGTGTTTTGGATATTGTTAATAGTGAAGGATATGGATTTTTGAGACCGTCCAAATATGTTCCTTCTGCAGATGATATTTATATATCGGCTTCTCAAATTAGAAGATTTGACCTCCGTTCAGGAGATGTAGTTTCTGGGCAGGTGAGAGAACCTAAAGATTCAGAAAAATATTATGCTTTGCTTAGGATTGAGGCTGTTAATTATCAGAATCCAGAAATCGCAAAAAAACGTTCGTACTTTGAAGATTTAACTCCTTTATACCCAAATCAAAGATTGACTCTAGAAAACAACTCAAATGAAATAGCTACTCGTTTAATTGATTTAGTAGCTCCTCTTGGTAAAGGACAAAGGGGGTTAATAGTATCACCACCTAAAGCTGGAAAAACTGTTCTACTACAAAAAATTGCTAATAGCATAAGAAAAAATGATCCTCAGCTAAAGCTAATGATATTATTAATCGATGAGAGACCTGAAGAAGTTACAGATATGAGGCGCTCAGTTGATGCAGAAGTCATAAGTTCTACTTTTGATGAACCACCTGAGAATCACATACAGGTTGCTGAACTTGTTTTAAGAAAAGCAAAAAGATTAGTGGAGCATAAGCATGATGTAGTTATATTGCTGGATAGTATTACTCGCTTGGCTAGAGCATCCAATGTTACTATTCCTCCTAGTGGTAGAACTCTTTCTGGTGGTTTAGATCCTACTGCTATGCATTTTCCTAAAAAGTTTTTCGGAGCTGCACGTAATATTGAGGAAGGTGGCAGTCTAACTATATTAGCTACTTCTCTTGTTGATACTGGTAGTAGAATGGATGATGTAATATATGAAGAGTTTAAAGGCACAGGAAATATGGAAATTCATCTTGATAGGCAGTTAGCAGAAAGAAGGATTTATCCAGCAATTGATATTCAAAAATCGGGTACAAGAAGAGAAGAACTTCTTTTATCTGAAAAAGAGCTAAAAACAATATGGAAGTTTAGACAAGGAGTTGCTAGTTCTGATAGGAGTGAAATAATGCGCTCCATGATCAAACAATTGCGGAATACAGACAATAATCAATTTTTATTAGAGAATTTAAATAAGGTGTTTAAGACGTAGTTAATTGTCTTGCATCAACACTTTTACTATGGTATAATATAAAGAGCGTTCTTAGTTTCGAGGTATTTTTTACCAATAGAACCTAATGAAACGACTGCAGTAGCTAACTGTGTTTTCTTCGCTATTTACAAGTGGTGGACATAGTATATGTTAGCTATCGGATAAAGTTTAAAACGGTAGAAAGAGGTGATTTAAGTGAATAAAAGTTTACATCCAGATATGAAAGAAACAACTGTTGTTTGTGCATGTGGAGCCGAATATAATACAAAATCAGTAAAAGAAAATATACATGTTGAAGTATGCTCCAATTGCCATCCTTTCTATACCGGAAAACAGCGTAAAGCTGCAAAGGGTGGTAGGATTGAGAGATTTAATAAAAAATATGGCCTCAAAGAGGATGAATAGGGGCCTGTGCTAAAAGAGCAGGGCTGTTTTTAATAGCTCTGCTTTTTTCTTAGTTTTTAAAAAAATTATTGTATTATATGTATAAATTTTTGACTAATCTTTTTGACTAATCTTTTTGACAATCAAGCTCATACCTAATTGTTTTCTTAATATTCAATTATGAAATTTGAATATAATTTGAAAAGGAGGTATTAACATGAGTAAAAATCAATATGGAGGCCAGGCGGTTTTAGAAGGAGTAATGATGCGCGGGGCGGAAGATATTGCCGTTGCTGTAAGGAGATCGCCTGATAATATTGTTATAAAGAAAATGAAAGCTGACTCTATAGCTAATAAATATTCTTTTTTACAGTGGCCATTTATTAGAGGATTTCTTGCCTTATTTAGCTCTTTAATTGTGGGAACTAAGGCCTTATCTTTTTCCGCTAATCAATTAGCAGAAGAGGATGAGGAAGAGATTACTACTAAAGAGATGATTTCTAGCATAATACTTTCTTTTCTTTTTGCTATTTTACTTTTTGTTGTATTTCCAGCAAGTATGGTAGCTTTGTTAGATTCTTATGTGGAGAGTAATCTTATATTAAATTTCATAGAGGGTATAATAAAAATTATCGCTTTTTTGTCTTATTTATTTATTATTTCTAGATTCGAAGATATCAAAAGAGTTTTTATGTATCATGGGGCTGAACATAAGGTTATCTTTACTTATGAAAAGGGCTTACCCCTAACAGTTGAAAATGCTAAGACTTTTGGTACTTTACACCCTAGATGTGGAACTAATTTTTTATTTATTGTAATTTTAATGAGTATTTTTTTCTTTACTTTTTTTGGACGCCCACCTTTTTTTCAGCGTATAATGTATCACGTTATTCTGTTACCTTTAATTGCTGGTACATCTTATGAGATTATAAAAGAGGCTGGAGGTAGTAGAGTGGATTCTATTACAGGGAAAGTAAAGATTAATCCGATTATAAAGGCTATAGCTACCCCAGGTTTGTACTTGCAAAAATTGACTACTAGGGAACCTGATGATTCAATGTTAGAAGTAGCTATTACTGCTCTAGAAGCAGTTTTGCCAGAGCAGAGAAAGGATGAGAAAAGTGTTTGATCTTAAAGAAAAGTTAGAGGAACTGGCTAATGATTATCAGAAGCTGAATAAAAAAATAAGTGATCCAGAAGTTATTGCTGATACAGGTCAATATCAAAAGTTACTAAAAAAGCATGCTAAAATGAAAAAAGTGGTTGATAAATATAGAGAGTATGAAAATGTATTAAGTGGTATTGAAGAGGCAGAAACGATTTTAAAAAGCGATGAAGACAGTGATGTTAAAGAATTAGCTGAAATGGAAATGGAAGAACTTAGTCCAATTAGGGAAAGGCTAGAAGAGGAACTGCCAATTTTATTATTGCCTGAGGATCCCAATGATGAAAAGAACGTTATTGTGGAAATTAGAGCCGGAGCTGGTGGAGATGAGGCTGCTTTATTTGCTGCTGATCTTTATCGTATGTACACTCGCTATGCAGAGGGTAGAGGCTGGAAGTCTGATGTGATGAGTTCAAGTAGCTCGGGTGTAGGTGGTTTTAAGGAAATCATCTTTACTGTAGAGGGTGGGGATGTTTATAGTAAGTTGAAGTATGAAAGTGGTGTTCATAGAGTGCAGCGTGTCCCTTCAACAGAGTCTAGTGGAAGAATTCATACATCTACAGCAACTGTAGCTGTATTACCAGAAGCTGAAGATATTGATTTTGAAATTGACCCTAATGAATTAAGAATCGATGTTTACCGCTCAAGCGGTCCTGGAGGTCAAAGTGTAAATACTACTGATTCAGCTGTTAGAATCACTCATGAACCTTCTGGTTTGGTTGTTTCCTGTCAGGATGAAAAATCACAGCATAAAAATAAGGCCAAGGCCTTACGTGTCTTGCGTGCTAGATTGAAAGAAATGTATGAACAGGAACAACAGGCAGAACTAGATGAAGCCAGAAAGACACAAGTTGGTACTGGGGATCGTAGTGAAAAGATTAGGACCTATAACTTTCCACAAGGTCGAGTTAGTGATCACAGGATTAATTTAACCCTCCATAAATTAGAACAGGTTTTAAATGGAGATTTAGAGTTAGTTATTGAAGAATTAATTAATGAAGATATGATAAAGAGATTACAGAAGGTGTAGAGTTTGAATATTAAAGAGATACTTACAAGCACAGAGGAATATTTAAAAAAACATGGTGTAAATAACCCTAGACTTGAGGCTGAAGTACTTTTATCTCATGTTATGGAACTTGAGAGGATTCAATTATATGTTCATTTTGATAAACCTCTTAAAAAAGGCGAGTTAGATCAGTATCGGGATTTAGTTCATAAGCGGGCACAAAAGGTGCCTATTGCATATCTATTAGAAAAGAAAGAATTCATGTCTTTGGAGTTTTTTGTAAATGAAGATGTTTTGATCCCTCGTCCAGAAACTGAAGAATTAGTGGAGAGTCTAATAAAATATTGTGAGAAAAAGTCTTTAAATGATCCTAATATAGTAGATGTATGTACAGGGAGCGGTGCTATAGCCGTCTCTCTTGCTTACTATTTGACAGATGCTAGAATATTGGCTATTGATATCTCTGCAGAAGCATTAGAGGTCAGTAAAAAAAATATAGAAAAATTTCAATTATCTCAAAGAGTTAAGGCAGCTCGCGGTGATTTGTTAAGCCCTCTTATTAAATTAGAAAAGAAAAATGTAGATATAGTTGTTTCTAATCCTCCTTACATAGATAAGGAAGGAATGGCTATCCTTTCTGAGGAAGTAAAAAAAGAACCGGCTATAGCCTTGAGTGGAGGTAATGATGGTCTTGATTATTATCGTAAACTTATCCCTCAGGCTAAAAGTGTTTTAAAAATAGAAGGTCTATTAGCTATGGAAATTGGATATAATCAGGGAGAGAGTATTAAAAAGCTTTTTGATGAAGATTGGAAGAATATTAGGGTGGAAAAAGATTTGTCTGGACATGATCGTATGGTATTTGCAGAGAAGATATAATTTTTAAATGCTACTTTGCTTTAGTATTTGTTTAGCCAATGGCTTTAACTGCAATGCTAGAACAGTTAGTACTGGCCGCACTTGTTAACCATTTATAGCCTTCCATGCGGGGCTGGTGCTTTTTTGATATCCGAACTGTGATATTAAGCAAATCAACCTTAATGTGTTAAATTGGAGATTTCTTTAATTTCATTCAGCAAATGGCTAAGCAGGAAGTATATTAAAACTATTATAGCAACTGCGAAGTTGGAGTTATACTAGTAAAAAGAATAGGGTGTAGTAATGTCTAAGAAATATGATACTATTTTTCAAAAAGTGAATTATAATTTAATAAAAGAAGCCAATATAGAAGAACTAAAAAAGGAAGAAGCAGTGAAGCTGGCTGCTAATTTATTGAAAAAAGGAGAAGTGCTTGCCTTTCCCACTGAAACGGTTTATGGTTTGGGAGCTGATGCTAGTAAGACAAAGGCAGTGGAAAAAATATATCAGGCTAAAGGGCGTCCTCAGGATAACCCTTTGATAGTACATATTGCCAATAGAGAACAGCTTAGATCGTTGATTAGAGGAGATATAAGTGTAGAAACTGAGAACTTAATTTCTAATTTTTGGCCTGGCCCTTTAACAATTATCCTAGATAAAAATGATCTGCTACCTGATGCAACTACAGCTGGTCTTTCTAGTGTTGCAATTAGAATGCCCGCTCATCCTTTGAGTCGAGCTTTAATAGAGTTATCTGGATTAGCTTTAGCTGCTCCTAGCGCCAATAAATCAGGTGCTCCTAGCCCAACTACAGCTGATCATGTTGCAAATGATCTTGATGGTAGGATTGCTATGATTCTTGATGGGGGTCCTTCTAAGGTTGGTTTAGAGTCAACTGTTCTTGATGTTAGAGGGCAAGTAAGGATTTTAAGACCTGGTGGTGTTAGTAGAAAAGATATTGAGAAAGTGTTGGGATATAAGTTAGACGATAGTAATAATTATGTTCAGGGAAAATTAGAGAAAGAATTAGATAATGAGAAGCCCTTATCTCCTGGTATGAAATACCGTCATTATTCACCAGAGACTCCTCTCTATATAGTAAAGGATAATGATGACTTAGTGAAAATACTTGAAGAAATACTGCATAGTAATAAAGGTGATAATTATCAAAAAGAATGCCAAGAAGCTGTAGGATTTATACTTACTAATGAGTCTTACGAAAAATATAGTTCTTTTCTACATGGGCCAGGAATAAAATTGATTAAAATGGGTTCCAGGAAAAAAGTTGAAATGATTGCAGCTAATCTTTTTTCTCTTTTACGTAGTCTTGATCAGATGTCTCTAAGAAAAGCTTATATTGAAGCAATTCCAGAAGAAGGGATAGGGGAGGCAGTTATGAATCGTTTGTACAAGGCAAGCCTTGAATCTTAAAGTATAATTTTTATAAGAGAATAGATTAGGAATTTTGCACATATAAATAAGGTAAAAGTTAAACTACAGTATTAAATTGGCTTGAAAAAGGGGAAGATTATATTGACATCTTGGGAGACTCTCGCACTAGCTATTGCACTTGGAACAGATGCTTTTTCAGTAGCTATTATATGTGGGATTCAACAGTTTGAGAATAAAAGTATTATAAGAATTAGTGGAGTTATTGCCCTTTTCCATATCGTAATGCCATTGCTTGGTATTTATGGAGGAAAGATTATACAGGATATTTTACGTGTTTTATTTAATATAGAGGGTAATTTGGAAGGGGCTCTAAATGTAGTAGGTTCTGGTTTATTAATGTTAATAGGAGCCTATATGATAGTAGAAAGATGGCTAGAAACTGAAGAAGAACTATGTAATTTTAATGTTAAGGGTTGGGGTTTGATTGTTCTTGCTTTTAGTGTAAGTATAGATTCTCTTTCAGTAGGTATAAGTTTGGGCATGTTAGGTAATATTACTTTTATAGTAACTCTAGTAATTGGTTTTGTAGCAGGAATAATGATGGCTTTAGGTCTGGTTTTTGGTTCCAAGTTAGGTCATTTTATGGGAGAAAAGGCACAGATATTGGGTGGATTCGCTTTGATTTTCTTGGGATTGCATTTTTCAGGTGTGATATATTGATGAATTGATATATGTTTATATACTTATCATTTTAATCAGAGGTGATTTTTTTGCCAAAGATAGTTTTTGTTTGTACAGGCAATACATGTAGGAGTCCAATGGCAGAGTTGTTGTTAAAAAAAATGCTTCATGAGAGAGGTATTGAAGGTTGGCGAGTTTTTTCAGCTGGAATATCCGCCTTTCCAGGTCAGACGATTAGTAGAAATGCTGCTGATGTCCTAAAAGATGAAGGGATAGATTCAAGTAAACATTTAAGTAAAGAACTCAGTAAAGAAATGATATCAGAGGCAAGTTTACTTATAACTATGACAAGAGTACATAAGAAGATTATTTTGGAAGAGTTTCCTGAATATGCAGATAAAATATATACACTAAAAGAATGTTCTAATTCTGAAACAGGCGATGTGATTGATCCTTATGGACAATCTCATGATATATACATTGATACAAGAGATGATATTAAGGAATCTCTTGAAGGTGTTTTAGGCAAATTGGCTCAATCTAAAAATTAAGCAGGGAAATTTTAAAATTTGAAGAATATAAATATAGAGGTGATAATATGAGGATTGCAATTGGTTCAGATCATGCAGCTTATGATTTAAAAAGGGATATAATTGAGTTTTTGAATGAAAAAGGATATGAGTACAAAGATATGGGAACTGACTCAAGTCAATCTGTTGATTATCCAGATTATAGTTATGAAGTAGCAAAATTAGTCGCTGATGGTGAGTGCGATAAAGGGATACTCATTTGTGGGACTGGAATAGGAATGTGTATCACAGCTAATAAAGTAAAAGGAATAAGAGCAGCTTTGTGCCATGATACTTTTTCTGCGAGAGCAACTAGGAATCATAATAATAGCAATGTATTGACAATGGGAGCAAGAGTTGTGGGTCCAGGACTTGCTTTAGATATAGTCAAAGTTTGGCTAGGTGAAGATTTTGATGGTGGAAGACACCAAAATAGAATAGATAAAATTACAGAAATTGAAAGGGGAGAACGTAATTCTGATGAGTAATCTTACTGTAACAGATCATCCTTTAATACAACATAAAATTGCTTTAATAAGAGACAAAAAAACAGGTGCAAAAGAATTTAGAGAATTAGTTAATGAAATAGCTACTTTAATGGCTTATGAGGTTACCAGAGATCTTCCTTTAAAAGAGGTAGAAATAGAAACTCCACTCCAAAAAACTAAGGCTAATAAAATTTCGGGTAAGAAAGTTGGAGTTGTGCCCATATTACGCGCAGGCCTTGGAATGTTAGATGGAGTGTTAAAATTAATACCAACAGCTAAAGTTGGTCATGTGGGTTTGTATCGTGAGCCAGATACATTGGAACCGGTGGAATATTATTGTAAAATGCCAACAGACGTAGAAGAAAGAGACTTAATTGTAATTGATCCAATGTTAGCTACTGGAGGTTCAGCTTCAGCTGCTATTCACTTTGTTAAAGAAAGGAAACCACGCAGTATTAAATTGATGTGTCTTATCTCTGCGCCAGAGGGAATAAAGCGGGTACAGGAAGATCATCCAGATGTTGATATTTTTATTGCTGCTGTAGATGAAAAGTTAAATGATCATGCTTATATAGTACCTGGCTTAGGAGATGCTGGCGATAGATTATACGGCACCAAATAATTCCTAAAATTTCCTTTGCTAATAAGGCCTAGTTTCTGTTAAGATAGAAGTTGGAAAGAGAGGTGCTAAATGCTGACTTATATTTCTGCATTTTTCGTTAGCTTATTATTGACTTACCTTTTAACTCCAATGGTTAAAAAAATTGCTTTTAGAATGGATGCATTAGATATGCCTGGGGAACGTCGGATTAATAAGAAGGCTATTCCTACAATGGGTGGTATAGCTATTTATCTGGGATTTTTGATCCCTGTCTTATTACTAACAAATATGACGAGTACTATGTTGGGCATTATATTAGGCGGAAGTTTTATTTTAATCGTTGGTATTTTAGATGACTTATATGAGCTGTCTCCAGGGTTAAAGTTGAGCGGACAGATTGCTGCTGCTAGTATATTGATTTTATTTGGTGTAAGGGTAGAATTCATCACTAATCCATTTGGAGGTATGATTTATCTAGGTACTTGGGGAATACCATTAACTCTTTTATGGGTTGTTAGTATAACCAATACTGTAAATTTGGTTGATGGATTAGATGGACTGGCTGCCGGTATTTCTGTTATTGCAGCTCTTACGCTTTTTTTCGTTGGTTTACAGGAGGGTCAATTTACAGCTGCTATAATGGCGATTGCTCTTGCAGGAAGTTCTTTAGGTTTTTTAAAGTATAATTTTAATCCAGCTGATATCTTTATGGGCGATACTGGAGCAATGTTTTTAGGCTTTATTTTAGCTGCTATATCTGTTTCAGGAGCATTGAAAAGTGCTGCTGCAGTTACTCTTATAGTTCCAGTTTTGGCATTAGGTGTACCTATATTTGATACGATTTTTGCTATTATAAGACGATTATATAACAAAAAGCCAATTGGAGAAGCTGATCATGGACACCTCCATCATAGACTTTTAGCCTTGGGCTTAAATCAACGGCAAGCTGTCTTAAGCGTATATGGAATAAGTTTAGGATTGGGTTTAATGGCATTGATAATTAATGGATCTAATTTTCAAGATGCAGTTATTATATTAATAAGTGTTGTTTTATTATTGGTTTATGGTGCCTGGAAAGTAGGGATCTTTTCCGTGGAATTGCCAACTGAGAGTACTTCGTTAGAGAATAGCAATTTGTAGTATATAATTAATAATGTTAATATTTTAAAATTAATTTATATAATTTTCATCATTTTAACCGGCTTTTTAGCCGGTTTTTGTATGTCTGCATGTCTGTTTTTTTATTACAAACAGGTACACCATTCATTTACAAGCAAAATAGAGGATTCCAAGAAAGGATTTTAAATACCATATTTACTAAATTAGGTAATTTGAACTATTTACAGAAATTAGATAATGTTGATATAATATAACACATAATATAGCGAAAGCTTTACAGGAAATTGATTTATTTAGATAAAATTAGAAGTAATTAGACAAATACATACAATACATAACAGTACAATAAACAGAATTTTTTATATTTTTCGACAATAATTAACATGGAGTTTCATATTGGGAATTATTGCTTTTTTTGTTTTGAATAATTTTATATTTTAATTAAAAAACATATTGAATTTGGCTAAATGATTTAATATTTAAAATAATTACACATTTAGCATAAATATTTTGCATAGATATTATGTATTTAGAAGTATGTTTCAGTATATCTATTGAAAAAGGTTCTTGTCTAGATTTTAAAAGTATATGTTTAGTATAAATAAGCGGTAATATTTATATTTACTTGTTTGATATATTGTTTTTCTAATTAAAAGTAATGTATTTGTATTGTAGGCGAATATACGCATTAATTTAATATAACTTGCTACTTTAATCAACTGTAATAGTTAGTTTCGTAGAACTATTATAATTATTCCCCTAAATCATATCAAGAACTTAGAATGCATCTTCAAATTACTGGAACTACCAACCTTATATGAAATCAGCAAATGTTTACAAAGAATATAAATTTATAATATTTTTTTAAATTTAACTTATAGTTTTTTATCTATATTTATAATATTTCTATATTATATCTTTCATAAGTTTTACTATTTAGAGAGAAATTATAAATTATTGTATTTTTATTGTAATTTTTTGGACAAATCCTACAATTATATTGTTGTTTTTTATAAAAAAATTATTGAGAGGGGGTGGAAATAGAGATTAAGCCTGCGATACCCTGATGAATAGGTTTTTTTAGTAGATGTTTTAAATTATAGGGGGTGTTAAAACAAAAAAGCTTTTTAAATTAAAATTATAAATTTGGATAGAAAGGGAGGAATATTCTAGTGAAGAAGTATTCAAATCGATTTTTTGCTTATACAATCTTGCTAGTGTTTTTACTATTATTTAGCCAAGCTTTATTTGCAAATACTGGCCAGGTTGAGTTGGAGCTAAGACAGGATACTACAGCAGTAACAAACTCAATTAATCCTGTATTTACAATAAGAAACGTTAGCAATGCTTCAATTAGTCTTTCAGACCTTGAGATCAGATACTATTATACAATAGACGATAATCAAGGACAGAGTTTTTGGTGTGACCATGCAGCGATAGTATCACCAGATTATAATGGCATTACAGATTCTGTACAGGGTTCATTTGTGCAAATGCCTAGTAGCACATCAGGTGCAAGCCATTATTTATCTGTAGAATTTTCAGGAGGCACATTAGAATCTTCTGCGATTGCGGAGATTCAAACTAGATTTGCTAAGAATGATTGGTCAAATTATAATCAAAGTAATGACTTTTCGTTTAATAATGCTAATAATGTAGCTGTATTCTTAAATGGCCAATTAGTTTGGGGTAATACTCCAGGTGGAGGTATTATTGAACCTGAACGTCCAACAGAGCCACGATTGAATTCAGCAGTAGCTGGTGATAGAGAGGTAACACTAAGTTGGAGTAGTGTAAGTAATGCTGATGGTTATGAAGTAAAGTATGGTACAAGAAGAGGTAGTTATTCAGAAACGTTAGACGTAGGAAGTACTACTAGATATACAGTATCAGGCTTAACAAATAATACCACTTATTACTTTGTAGTATCAGCATATAACGATGTAGGAAGTAGTAATAATTCAAATGAAATGAGTGCTACACCACAAAGTGGAACACAACCATCAGGAGACTTAACAATAGAAATAGGTCTTGAGTCAGCAGAACCTGGTGACAGAGT
>JBBJJH010000012.1 GCA_037623315.1 Halanaerobiaceae bacterium ANBcell28 | reverse complement strand
ACTATAGATTTTTGCTGTTGAAACTTTTGTAAATAAAATTTACTCTTTATAGCTGCACAATAGATGGTATTGAATCCTTTATATTATATAAGTTAGCATTTAAAATCACCAAAAATTTATTTTATTAAAGCTGCATTATTTAAATATTTTTATAATTGAGCCATCCTTATTGCTGTCAATACTTACTAAATACCTTATAAAAACTCATAATGACTCACCTCACTAGCTTTAGTATACGTAAAATTTGTTAAAATGTAAATATATTTTTACTTATAATAAACTTTTACTTGTTTATTTTCAGATACTGTAGCTAGAGCAATATCATTAATATCAAGATTTTTTTGCTTTAAGTAATTCTCAACCCAATTTTTGCTAACTCTTGCTATATCTAAGTTGTTACTCAATTTTCCATCCATTATTATGGGAAAATCATAATTTTTTTTCCCTTTTTCCACAACACTTAATTCTCCAGAAATTTCAAGAATAGCTAATTCTACTTCATCTATACTAAAAACATCACTTGATCTTAATTGTAATAATAAATCACTCATATTGAATCTTGTTTTTGCAAGATTTTTATACTTTATTTCACCTTTTTCTATTAATATTATAGGTTTACCAGTAATTAAACCCCGTATATAATTGCTCTTTAATACCAAATAAGCTATAATTATTTCTAGAATAACCAATACAATCATTGGTGCCAAACCATCTATCATCGGCTTACCATGGTTCTCTATTGCTAAAACAGCTAGTTCTGCTATCATAATTGCTACAACAAAATCAAAAGGATTTAACTCTCCCATCTCTCTCTTGCCCATAATTCGTACAAAAATTAATACAATAAAATATATTAATACTGTTCTCATTACAATGATTAGCAAAGTATATCACCTCGTTTAATTACATATTATAATTCATCTTGCATATCCTATTACCTATCTTTTATTATTAACAAAATTTTATATTTCAAAACCATAGAACTAGCTTTAAAAAATAAAAACACTCTAAAAAATTTAGAGTGTTTTTATTCCCTTAGAGATTATTATTTAATTTCATCTTTATAGATACTTCTATGTGGTCTTTTTGCTCTAGGTTCATCTAAGATTTCTTTGAAAATAATTCCCTTTATAAGGTCTTCTTCAGATATATCACTAATCAAATCATTTTCTAAGGTTTTATTTTTAACTTTCTTTTTTCTTCTTCTATCTCGTTTTTTAAAACTACCTTCTTTTCTTTCTTCAAGATTTTCTCGTTTTAGCAAGAATTCTTCATGAGTATTATTATCATCCTCTTTTTTTCTTTTATCTTCCTCAAAGTCACTTCCAAATTCTTGATTATACAAAGCATCATTAAATATTTGCTTATCAGAAGTAGCAGGAGTTTTTTCTTCGTCGTACATAGCATTATCCTCCTCATCTTCGTCATTTTCATCATCAAGTATAATTGAAGTAATTGTACCCATTATACCTTCTTCTTCTTTATCACTTTCAATAAATTTTGCAATAAATTTAACTACTCCACCTAAAATAGCCACAACCCATATTATATCAAAAAATTCCATTATTTTATCCTACTCTTTTTTACTACTACGTTTGTCATTTCCATCTTTACCAATATTAGATATATTATCACGCATATCTGTATCAGCCTGGATATTTTTTAGATTCATATAGTCCATAACTCCTAATTTACCATCACGCAAAGCCTCTGCCATAGCCTTAGGAACTTCTGCTTCTGATTCTACAACTTTTGCTCTCATTTCTTGAACTTTAGCTTTCATTTCTTGTTCTTGAGCAACGGCCATTGCTCTTCTTTCTTCAGCTTTCGCCTGAGCAATTTCTTTATCTGCCTCAGCTTGATCTATCTGTAACTGTGCACCGATATTTTTACCTACATCTACATCTGCAATGTCAATAGATAATATCTCATAAGCCGTACCAGAATCTAATCCTTTTGCCAAAACAGTCTCAGAAATCAAATCAGGATTCTCAAGTACTTTTTTATGTGTTTTAGCAGAACCTACTGTTGTAACAATACCTTCTCCAACTCTAGCTAAAATTGTCTCCTCACCAGCACCACCAACAAGTCGATCAATATTGGCTCTAACTGTAACCCTTGCTGTAGCCATAACCTGGATACCATCCATTGCTACAGCTGCCACAACCGGAGTTTGAATAACTTTAGGGTTAACACTCATTTGTACAGCTTTGAGAACATCTCTACCTGCTAAGTCAATAGCTGCTGCAGTCTTAAACACCAACTCTATCTTAGCCCTCTGAGCCGCAATTAATGCATCTACCACTCTATCAACATTACCACCAGCTAAAAAATGTGCTTCCAATTCATCACTACTTAATCTAAGTCCAGCCTTAGTTGATTTAATCATTGGTCTAACAATTATAGCAGGAGGTACTCTCCTTAAACGCATTCCTATAAGATTAAAAAAACCAACCTTTACGCCAGCTGCAAATGCTGATATCCATAAAGTAACTGGAATAAAATAAAGAAAAAGAGGCAGGACAATAACCAACAACAGTGCTGCTACAACAATAATTAATTCCATTTTCAAATCACTCCTCCAAATATTTTTTTACTACAATACGGTTACCCGCAACTTTCAAAACTATAATTTCTTCTCCCCTTGCTAGAAAACCACCTTCACTAACTACATCAATTCTTTCACCATCAATTTCTGCTATTCCTGCTGGACGCAAAGGAGTAACGGTAATCCCCTTCTTGTTTTCCAAATAACTATTATCACTAACTCCAACATATCCTTCTTCTAATGTCTCACTTTTTTCCAACGATATTCTTTTCCACAATTTACTACCCCCAAATATTTTGAGGAGAATAATACTTGAAAAAAAAGATATGATTATAATTAAAGCAATAGATCTAAATGCTGTTTCTGGATCAGGGAAAAGAAAATATATACTTGATAAAATAGCAAATAATCCAGCCAATCCTGCAAAACCAAAGCCTGGGATTACAAAAATTTCAATGGCTATTAAAAACAAACCTATTGTAAATAAAAAAGCTAAACCCCAACCTGCCATACCATAATATGCATAACTACTAAAAACTATCCCTAAAGAAAAGATACCAATAGAACCCCCAACACCAAAACCAGGCATTAAAGCTTCAGCGATTAACGCAATAATAGCTATAGCAATTAACAATGTGGTAAAAGTTGGTCGAGTAATTATCCTAGCAGCCTTTTCTCCTAAAGACATTTCAATATCCACAATACTAGAAGAATCAATATTTAAGAAATCATATAATTCATTAATATTATTAACTTGATAATCTGCAATATTGTGTTCAAGAGCCTCGCCAACTGTTAAGGTTAATAACTTATCCCTTTCAATCAAACCCTCAATTTCAATATGAGAGTCTACCATAGCCTCAGCTACTTCAGGATTTCTTCCTCTAGCTTCAGCCGTAGCCTTAAACTCCTTGCTAAAAGCAGAAATAAACTTTTCGTCATAAGGACGAGGTTCAGCCGCCCCAATACTACTTCCAGTTAACATCACTAAGTCCTCAGTAGCTAGGCTTATTAATGCTCCTGCAGACCAAGCTCTACCTTTTACATAGCCAACAGTAGGTACATTAGACTGTAAAATTACGTCTCTAATTTTTATTGCAGGATCAACATAACCACCAGGTGTATCTACTTCAAAAATTATTAAATCTACATTTGAAACCTCAGCGTCTTCAATTCCTCTTTCAACTAGCTTAAACATTCCATTATCGATTTGGCCCTCTATTCTTATTAGATATGTCAAATTCCCATTCTCTGCTGTAGAACTTAACGAAGTCGCTAATATAAAGAATAACAGCAATATAAAAAGCAATACCTTTTTAGAAATATTCCTATGCAAACTATACATAAAAGCTACACCCCCTCCCCTAAAATATATTCTTGAATAATTTATCCGAGAGCTAATTGCCACTAAAAATTCCACTTTTTTAAGTGGGAGATAAAAAAATCTGAAACTAAAAACTCACTTTATGAAGATATAATAATATCTACTTATATTTACTTATTTTCTCCATAATATTATATTTCTAAATATAAGCGAAATATCCTTCTTTTTATTAAATTATATGTAAGAATTTTTCTATATCTAGATTTTGTACTATAACACAAAATCTATTAGCATAAAAAAACCGAGAAAATATCTCGGTAGTCTAAATACTTAGTATGCATTATATATTTTTAATTTTAACTTAATTTCTTACGAACTAGTAAATTAACAATATTACCGTCAGCTCTACCCTTTACTTTGGGCATAATAGAACTCATAACTTTCCCTATATCTGCCATAGAAGACGCACCTAAATCACTAATTACTTCATTCACCAAACCTTCTATTTCATTTTTATCTAATTGTTCTGGTAAATATTCAGTAAGAATTTTAATTTCTTCATTTAACCTTGTGATGGCATCTTCCTTATTACCCTTTTTATATTCTAAAATTGAATCCCGTCGCTGCTTTACTTCTTTTGCAAGGACATTGATTACTTCATTATCACTAAGATCTTTTCTTTTAGCAATTTCTACATTCTTAATAGCTGCTCTAGCCATCCTAATAACAGACAACTTTTGTTTATCCTTATTTTTCATAGCCATTTTCATATCTTCTAATAAACTTTCTTTTAGAGACAAAATTAAATCCCCCCCATTAATCCTAAACCAAGGCAATCAAAAAAAATACTATACTATTAATCTTAGCTAAAATATTTAAGCTATATCTCCTAATTTTTCTCCTCCAAGGAGATGAAAATGCAGATGATAGACTATCTGCCCACCATTTTGATTGCAATTATTTACAATTCTAAAACCATCTTCCGCTATATCATATTCATCAGCTAAGATTTTGGCAACACGATAAATACGAGTAATTAAATCATCATCTTCATCTAGATCCAATACTGTAGGAATATGCTCTTTTGGAATAATTAATAAGTGAACACTTGCTTTAGGACTAATATCCTTGAATGCGATAAGAAATTCATCCTCATATAATATTTCTGTATCCAATTCACCATTAACTATTTTACAAAAAACACAATCTTCCATTTTTTATCCCCCTTTTTTAATCTTAATAATTACTATTCTTTACATATTATAAAAGTCCTGCTTTTAATTCGATATTCTAGCAATAACTTTTTCATAATCATAAGTCTTTAATAATTCTATTTCTATTAATTGTCCCATATATTTGTCATCCTCATCAAGCAAAACCTTGATATAATTATCAGTCATACCAGTTAAATAATTAGTCTCATTGTCCCTTTTCTCCTCAACAATCATCTTTCTTTTTTTAGATAAATATTTTTTTTGATAATCTAACATTAATTCTTTGTTTAACTCACGTAATTTTCTGCTGTATTCTTTTTTTACTTTACCAGATACTTGTCCTTTCATTTTAGCTGCAGGTGTACCCTCTCTAATAGAAAAAGGAAAAACATGCAAACGACTAAAAGCCATTTCTTCTACAAATTTATAATGTTTTTCAAATATCTCTGGTCTTTCGCCAGGGAAACCTACAATTATATCAGTTGTAATAGCTATATCACTTATCTTTTTGCGAATTTTTTCTAATATTTCCTTGTAAACTTCTATTGTATATGGTCTATTCATTTTTTCTAATATCTCATTAGTTCCACTTTGCAAAGGAATATGTAAATGAGGACATAGTTTCCTTTCTTTGGCAATGATATCTAATAATTTATCTGATATCTCAGTAATTTCAATTGAACTCAGCCTAATATGTTCCAATCCATTAATCTCTACTAAATTTATTAATAAATTCTCTAAAGACTCTTCGTCTTGCCAATCATAACCATATGCCCCAAGATGAGTACCAGTCAATATTATTTCCTTAACTCCCTTAGCTACCAATTGACTAACTTCATTAATAATACTAGTCACCGGTCTGCTACGAACTGGTCCTCTAGCATATGGAATTATACAATAACTACAAAACTGGTTGCAACCTTCTTCTATTTTAACATAAGCCCTTGTAGTTTCTCTTAATGATTCTATATGTAAATCTTCATAATCACTAAGTTCTTCTCTTGCCATTATATTAATGTTAAAATCTTCTTCATTTTTTTTATAGTCTTCTATAAAATCTACAATTTTATTACGATGGCTACTTCCTATAACAATGTCTACACCACTTATATTTTTTACTTCTTCTGGTGAAACCTGTGTATAACAACCGACTAAAGCTACTACAGCATCCGGATTCATTCTTTTGGCCTTCCTGGCTAATTGTCTAGACTTTCTGGCAGCCTCGTTTGTAACTGTACAGGAATTAACGATGTAAACATCTGCCATTTCATCAAAGTTAACAATAGAATAAAATCTTTTTTTAAATAGGTCCATCATAGCTTCAGACTCATAATGATTTACTTTACAACCAAGAGTATGAAAAGCAACTTTTGTCATCCTTTATCCTCCTAATTCTCCTGCTTGATATAATATCATTGTCAAGGCAACAATACCTGCGGTTTCTGTCCTTAAGATTCTAGGACCTAAAGTTATTGGGATAGCACCTTTACTTTTAAGTAAATTTATCTCATCCTCTACAAACCCACCTTCAGGACCTATAATTATCATAACTCTTTTTATTTCTTCTTTATCTAATTTATATAATATTTCTTTTGAACCCTGTTTTTTTTCATCTTCCCAGGGAACTAAAACTAAATCATAATCATCAACTTGTTCAATAATATCTTCCAATTCACAAACACTACCAATTTTAGGAATAATAGCCCTTTTTGATTGTTTAGCAGCTTCTTCAGATATTTTTTGCCATCTATTAATTCTTTTTTCTATTTTATTCCCCTTTAATTTTACAATAGTTCGTTTAGTATTTAAAGGAATTATTTTATTTACTCCAATTTCCGTACATTTTTGTACAATCAAATCCATATTGTTTTTCTTAGGAATAGCTTGTGCAATTGTTACTTTAATATCTGGTTCATTGAAATTTTGACTTTTATTAATTATTTCAGCTTCAATCTCTTTTTCCCCTATATAAATTATTTCAAGCTGATAATCAAAACCTTTTCCATCACTTGCAATGATTTGATCACCAATATCCATTCTTAGTGAATAAGAAATGTGGTTAAAATCACTTCCTGTAATCTTAACCACTTTACCCTCTATTACATTATTATTATTAAGAAAAAACCTATGCATTATATTTATCACCTACTTTTTACAACTACTAAACTAAGCCAATCATTCATAACTTTCTCATCAATTGCTGTCAAGTTTAAACTCTTCATTTTTTCTAATATAATATCTTTTTTTTCTCTAATTATTCCTGATAATATTAATATACTGTTATTATCCATTAAAGCAGGAATGGAGGGAAGTAATTCAATAATTAAATTAGGCAAAAGGTTTGCAGTAATTATCGAATAAACACCAGTAATATCTTGACTTAAGTCACCTTTTTTTATTATAATTTTATTTTCAACAGCATTTATTTTAATATTTTCTTTTGCAGCATTAACAGCTGCAGGATCAATGTCTATTCCTAGTATTTCATTTAAACCAAGATAGGCTGCAGCAATAGCTAATATTCCTGTTCCAGTTCCTATATCCAACATATTTCTAATATCATACTTTGAATCTTGTATATATTCTTCTAAGAATTGGATACACATTTGAGTAGTTTCATGGCTACCAACACCAAAAGCCATACCAGGATCAATTTCAATGAGCATTCGGTCACTTTCTACATTTTTTTCCCATGAAGGTGAAATAATAAATTTCTCTCCTATTTTAATTGCTTTAAAATAATCATGCCAGTTATTGGCCCAATCTTCATGCCGGGTTTCATTTATAGTAAAAGACGCTTCTTTTAATAAATCATATTCATATAATTTATTGACTTTATTTTTTAATTTATCCATAAGCAAAGGGAAGTCAGCATCGTTATAATAATAGGCTTTTAAAATTTCTTTATTTCCCTCTGTGTCAATTACCACACCACCAGCGCCTAGTTCATTTAAAATATTTGCAATAGCTTCTACAGCTTCCTGATTTACTTTTAATACTACTTCCTTCCAGTTCATCTATCACACTCCTAAAACATCTCTAACTTTTTTTAACCAGCTTTTTTCTTCTGGATTAATTTCATCTCCACTTTGTTCTGCAAACTGCATTAAAAGTTCCTTTTGTTTTGAATTTAAAGATTTAGGGATAATAACCTTAACTTTAATATATTGATCACCACGTCCATATCCATTCAAATGAGCTATCCCTTTATTTTTTAGCCTAAAAGAAGTGCCTGGTTGTGTTCCTTCCGGGATTTTAAACTTAACTTTACCCTCTAATGTAGGAACTTCTATTTCATCACCTAAGGTCGCCTGAACAAAACTTATTGGTACTTCACATAGAACATCATCCCCTTGACGTGTATATATCTTATGGGATTTCACCTGTATTACAATATATAAATCACCATTTGCTGCACCTTTATCTCCTGCTTGGCCTTCACCTGTCATTCTTAATCTAGTACCTGTTTCTACTCCAGCAGGTATATTAACTGTTAATTTTCGCTGCTTTCGTACTTTACCATTTCCATTACAATCAGAACAAGGAGTTTCTACAATCTGACCTTCGCCACCACAACGATCACATACTCTAGTCTGAGCAAATTGTCCAAAAGGAGTTTGCTGTGTCGTTCTTATTTGACCACTACCATGACATTTAGTACAGGTTTTACTATCAGTACCTGGTTTAGCACCACTACCATTACAGGTTGAACAACTTTCTGTCCTCGGAATAGTAATTTCTTCTGAACCTCCAAATGCTGCTTTTTCAAAGTCTATTTGCAATCGATACTGTAGATCACTACCTCTTTGAGGACCACGTCTTCTACCACCTCTACCGCCACCAAAAAACATATCAAATATATCTTCAAAGCCACCGAAACCGCCGCTGGCAAAATCATCAAAGTTAAAATCATTGTCATTAATTCCAGAATGACCATATTGATCATATCTAGCTTTCTTATTAGGATCACTTAATATCTCATATGCTTCAGATAATTCTTTGAACTTATCCTCTGCATTTGGATCATCTTTATTTACATCAGGATGTAACTTTCTAGCCTTTTTACGATAGGCTTTTTTTATTTCGTCTTTGTCAGCATCACGGCTAACACCAAGTATTTCATAATAATCTCTTTTGCTTGCCAAAAATCTCACCACCCTACATAAACTTAGAAAAAAGGGGAGAAATTCTCCCCCTTATATTAAACAATTATATCAATTTACTTAAAAAGAAATTTGTTTCTTATTCTTTATCTTCATCATCAACTTCTTCAAAATCAACATCAACAGCATCATCATCTGTATCAGCGCCTTCATTACCGGCTTCTTGACCCTGCTGTGCTTGTTGAGCTTCTTGTGCCTGTTGATACATCTGTGTACTTAACTCTGTTAATATCTCTGTTAAGGCTTCTTTCTTTGCCTTAATTTCATCAATATCATCACTTTCAATAGCTTCTTTCAATTCATCTTTAGCTTTTTCTACTTTATCTTTTACTTCTTGATCTACTTTATCTCCAGCATCTTTCAATGTTTTTTCAGTCTGATAAACTAGACTATCTGCCTCATTCCTAGTTTCAATTTCTTCTAGACGTTTTTTATCTTCCTCTTCATGAGCTTTAGCTTGATTTACCATATCATCTATTTCTTCATCAGATAAACCTGATGATGATTTTATAGTAATGTTTTGTTCATTTCCTGTTCCTTTATCTTTAGCTGATACATGAACAATACCATTGGTATCTATCTTGAAAGTAACTTCAATTTGTGGTACACCTCTTGGTGCAGGAGGTATATCAGTTAATTGGAAACGGCCTAAAGTCTTATTGGCATTTGCCATTTTTCTTTCACCCTGTAAGACATGAATATCAACACTAGGCTGATTATCTGCAGCCGTTGAGAATACCTTACTCTTCTCAGTTGGTATAGTAGTATTTCTATCAATAAGCTTTGTAAATACACCACCAAGAGTCTCAATACCTAAGGATAATGGAGTTACATCTAGTAGAACAATATCATCTACATCACCAGCCATTACACCACCCTGAATTGCTGCACCCATAGCTACAACCTCGTCAGGATTAATACCTTTATGAGGGTCTTTACCTATTAACTTTTTAACAGCTTCCTGTACAGCTGGAATCCTAGTTGATCCTCCAACTAAAATAACCTCATGAATTTCAGATGGACTGTAGCCAGCATCTTCTAAAGCCCTTTTACTTGGCCCCATAGTTCTTTCAACTAAGTCTGATGTAATTTCATCAAATTTAGCTCTGCTTAAATCTACATCAAGATGTTTAGGACCATCTTCTGTTTGAGTAATAAAAGGTAGATTAATATTTGTAGTCATAACAGTTGAAAGCTCTTTTTTGGCTTTTTCTGCTGCATCTTTTAAACGCTGCATAGCCATTTTATCATTTCTAAGATCTACACCATATTCTTTTTTAAACTCATCTGCTAAATAATCCATAACTTTTTCATCAAAGTCATCTCCACCAAGATTATTGTCACCACTTGTTGAGATAACTTCAAAAACACCATCACCTAATTCTAAGATGGAAACGTCAAAAGTTCCCCCACCGAGATCAAAAACTAGTATAGTCTGTTCTTTATCATCTTCTAAGCCATAAGCTAATGATGCTGCAGTTGGCTCATTGATAATCCTTTTTACATCAAGTCCAGCAATTCTACCGGCATCTTTGGTTGCCTGACGTTGACTATCTGAAAAGTATGCTGGCACTGTAATAACAGCCTCTGTAACATCTTCACCTAAGTATTCTTCAGCATCTCTTTTAAGTTTTTGCAAAATCATTGCTGAAACTTCTTGAGGTGTCTGATCCTTATTATTAAGATTTACAGTATAATTTGTACCAATGTGACGTTTAATAGATGCAACTGTTTGATCAGGATTAGTAATCGCCTGCCTTTTAGCTGGTTCTCCTACTATTCTCTCACCCTTTTTAGAATATGCAACAACAGAAGGAGTTGTTCTATTACCCTCAGCGTTTGGTATTACTGTTGGTTCACCACCCTCAATAACCGCTACACATGAATTTGTTGTTCCTAAATCAATTCCAATAATTTTACCCATTTGAATTCCTCCTTATATAAAGTTATATTACTGAATTCATCCATGAAACTTTTAAGTTTCAAATTTATAATTAAAACTTTTAAACTTTTATATCAAGTAATAAAGAAAAATATAAGCAACTGCAATAAGTATTCTACTATAATACAACCTTAACCATAGCTGGTCTGACAACTTTTTCTGCTAATATGTATCCTTTTTGGACTTCTTCAATAATAATTCCTGATTCATATTCATCAGATTCTACTTGGGCTACCGCATTATGAATATTATGATCAAATTCTTTACCTAGCGTTTCAATTTCTTCTACTCCTTGATTTTTCAAGAAATTAATTAACTGTCGATAAATCATTTCAATCCCTTTACAAAAATCATTCCCTAAATCAGCCTGTGATAAAGCCCTTTCAAAGTTATCTAATATAGGTAATATATCTCTAATTAACTCAACTGCAACTGAGCTTTGTATCTGGCCTTTTTCTTTATCACTTCTTTTACGATAATTAGAGTATTCAGCTTGCATACGTTGAAGTCGATTAAGATACTCTTCTTTTTCTTTTTTCAATAATGATACTTCATCTTCTAATTGTGATAAATTTTCATTCTTTTCTTTAATCTCATTTTCAAGTTTTTCTAACTTATTCTGATTCTCAACTTCACTTTCACCTATAGATTGATCTTCATGTTCATCACTGACTTTCTCAACTTCTTTTTCTTTTGCTTCAAAACCATTATTTTCCTGCTCTTCCTTTGATGTATCTAAGTCTTTTTCTTGCTTCTTTCCTTCACTCATAAAATCACCCACTTAATTCAGAAATTATTTTACTTATTAAATTTGACATTGTATTAACAGAAGCCATAACTTTAGAATATTCCATTCTTCTAGGACCAATAACAGCTATTTTTCCACTAGCTTTATTACCTATGGAATATGTTGAAAAAACTATACTACATTTATGCATATCTGCTAAATCATTTTCATGACCTATCATTACTTCCAATTCTTTATTAGGCATTTTTGCGAACAACTCTTTTAATAACTCCTCTTGATCTAAAATATTCAAGACCCTCTTTAAACTATCAATATCATTAAACTCAGGTTGATCAAGTATATATGAAGTTCCTCCTAAATATAATTTAAAATCATCAGGTTTTGATACAATAGTTAAGCCATTGTAAATTAATTCTAATAACTCACGAGATATCTTCAGACTACTAAGTAATTCTTCTTCTAAACCTTTTAAATATCCAGAATTAATATCTTCTAAATTTTTGTTTCTAAGTTCTTCTGATAAAAAATTATTTAAATATGCTATTTGTTTTCTGTTTAGCCTATTTTTCAGCCTAACAATCTTATTATGCACCAGGCCTGTATCTGTTATTAAAACAATTAATATACTTGTATTATCAATCTGCATCAATTGCACTTGTTTTATTTTATTTTTTACTACTTTTGGCTCACAAACTACTGATGTATAATGTGTTATTTGTGATAACATCCTAGCCATTTGATTCATAATATTTTGGATGCCCTGCTTCTCATAATGATAGTTATCAAAAAAATTTTTAAAGTTAATTTTAGATTTATCATGTTCATCACTTTTTATTAAGCTATCTACATAAAAACGATAACCTTTATCAGAAGGAACACGACCAGCAGAAGTGTATGGTTGCTCTATAAATCCTAATTCTTCTAAATCAGACATTTCATTTCTTATAGTAGCTGAACTTACACCTAATTCGTAAGATTTGGCAAGTGTTCTAGATCCTACGGGTTCTGCAGTCAAAATATGTTCATGTATTATTGCTCTAAGTATTTTTGCTTTTCTATCATCAACATTTTCAACCATCAGTTTCACCCCTTAGCTAACATTATTAGCACTCTTAATCGCTGAGTGCTAATTTGCTAATAATAAGATAACATAATAGAATTACTTTGTCAACATTAGACTAGTATTGATTTATAAAAATTCCATAAATACTCTATTTGCGTGTAACAATCCTTTTTTCGTTAGACTTAATCTCCTGTTCATAATTTTAATCAATGACAACTCTTTTAATCTTTGGATTTCCTCTTTATATACTGTAAGTAAGCTAATATTAAAATTTTCTGCGAAATCATCTAAAGATATACCTTCTAGAAGACGAAGGCCCATAAAAATCTTTTCTGACATTAACTCTTTACTGTCCAGTACTTTAATTTCTGTAATTGTGGGCAAGTCACTAATATTGGATTTTATATTTAAACTATTTTCTAATAAGAGTTCATAATATTTACTTATACTTGAATAATTTTGATAGCGTATCTTTCCTGTAAAACTATGTGCAGCTGGCCCTAATCCTAAATACGGTTTCAATTCCCAATAAATCCTATTGTGTTTTGATTGCTTAGCTGTACGTGCAAAGTTAGAGATCTCATAATGAGTAAAGCCGTTTTGACTAAGTATTTCTTTAGCCATTATATACATTTCAGCATCCAGGCTATCATCTGCTTTTTCAAATTTTCCTTTCTCTAAATCCTGAGCTAAACTTGTACCTTCTTCAATTTGCAAATTATAAATAGAAATATGCTTTGGATTTAAAGAAATTGCTCTCATAAGGTTATCTTTCCAGCTTGCTTTACTCTGTCCAGGTATAGCAAATATTAAATCTATATTAAAATTAGAAAAATATTTTCTAAGTACTTCTATTTTTTCTAAAGCCTCAATCGAGTTATGCCTTCTCCCTAAGAACTTTAATTCCTCATCATTAAAAGATTGAACTCCTAAACTAATACGATTTATTCCAATTTCTTTGTATGCTTCCGATTTCTCTCTATTTAAGCTATTGGGATTTGCCTCTATTGTTATTTCAGCTGAAACGGATAGAGAAAAATTTTCTTTTAATAATAAGAATATCTTTTTTATATCTTTACTACTTAACAAAGATGGTGTTCCACCACCAATATATATTGTATTTACTTTAAATTTTGTTTTACTGTCTAGATCATTTGTTTCCCGTAAAATTCTTGCTCTCGCTTTTATTTCAATTTCTAGTGCTTTTATATATCTCTCAACCTTATTTTCGCTAAGATTTTTAGAATAAAAATCACAGTACCTGCATTTTCCCTCACAAAAGGGGACATGCAGGTAAATAGCAAGAGGAAGCTTAATATTAAAATCTAAATTCTTTATTTTATTATCTATAACATTATTAGTTTTAGTTTTATACATAAATTTATTCATCATCATCGCGCTGAAGAACTGCCATAAAAGCTTCTTGTGGTATTTCCACTTTTCCAACCATCTTCATGCGTTTCTTACCTTCTTTCTGTTTCTCTAATAACTTTCTCTTACGAGTAATGTCTCCACCATAACACTTAGCAAGTACATTTTTTCTTAAAGCTTTTATATTTACCCTAGCTACTACTTTATTACCAATAGCTGCCTGAATAGGTACTTCATACATTTGGCGAGGAATTAATTTCTTAAGTTTTCTTGCAAGAGAACGCCCTTTACTATCTGCATTGCTATTGTGAACTATAGTTGATAAAGCATCTACTGCTTCTCCATTCATTAAAATATCTAATTTTACTAGATCACTTTCTTTATAACCTAAAAAATCATAATCTAATGTTGCATAACCACGAGTTCTAGACTTTAATAAATCAAAAAAATCAGTTATAAGCTCACTTAAAGGTATTTCATATGTTAATTCAACTCTTGATTCATCAATATACTGCATATCTTTAAACTCTCCACGATTTTCCTGGCATAATTCCATAGCCTGTCCAACATACTCATCTGGGAGAAATATTTCTGCCTTTACATAAGGCTCTTCAATTTTTTGAATTTCGGTAATTTCTGGAAATTCAGCCGGGTTTTCGATTTCCATTACTTCTCCCTCTGTATTTGTAATACGATATTCTACACTAGGCGCAGTTATAACTAAATCAAGGTCATATTCCCGTTCTAATCGTTCTTGAATAATTTCCATATGCAATAATCCTAAAAAGCCAACTCTATATCCAAAACCAAGTGCTTCTGAAGTCTCAGCTTCATAGCTTAACGAAGCATCATTTAATTGAAGCTTCTCTAAAGCGTCATTTAATAAACTATAATCAGCATTATCAGTTGGATATAAACCACTAAAAACCATTGGTTTTACCTTTTTATAGCCCGATAAAGCTTCTGCAGCTTTATTTGTCGCTAAAGTAATTGTATCACCAACGCGACAGTTTTTCACATCCTTGATACCCGCAATAATATAGCCTACCTCTCCTGCAGTTAAAGCCTGAGTTTTTTTCATATCTGGCTGAAATATACCAACTTCATCTACCTCATACTTTTTAGCTGTTGCCATCATTTCTATTTTGTTTCCTGCTTTAATTTGTCCATCAACAATTCTTACATAGGCAATAACTCCTTGATAGGGATCATAAAAAGAATCAAAAACCAGCGCCCTTAAAGGTTTATCTATAGTATTCTCAGGTTCAGGTATCTTTTCTATAATTGCCTCTAAGATTTCTTCGATTCCTCTACCATCTTTTGCACTGGCTAAGATAGCCCCTTCTACATCTAAACCAATATCCAGCAATTGTTCTTTAACCCAATCAGGGTTAGCACTAGGTAAATCTATTTTATTAATAACAGGGATAATTTCAAGATCATGCTCTAGAGCAAGGTAAATATTAGCAAGCGTTTGAGCTTCTACTCCCTGCGAAGCATCTACTACAAGTAACGCCCCCTCACAAGCAGCAAGACTTCTAGAAACTTCATAAGCAAAATCCACATGTCCTGGAGTATCAATTAAGTTTAACTCATAACCATTATAATCAATTCTAACAGCTTGAGCTTTTATAGTAATACCTCTTTCTCTTTCAAGTTCCATCTTATCTAAGACCTGTTCTTTCATTTCACGTTCATTAATTACCCCAGTGAATTCCAATAGTCTATCAGCTAAGGTAGATTTACCATGGTCTATATGGGCAATGATACAAAAATTACGTATATGATCAGTTTTCAACTAAGTTCCTCCTTCTTCTTCCATCAATTCTTAAATTATTATATCATTGCCTGATTTATTTATCAACCAAGTAATTAAGGTCCTTATAATGTGTAATACAATAATCAAAACATATTTGCTATTACTTCTGCTAGATATCTTGCAGACCTAATGGCTTCTTGTGTAGTGTTATTATAATCTCCAATTTCTAGTAATAGAGAGTGAGGATGCAAATCTTGATTATATCGATTAGCAGTAGTATCTCTGACTGTAATACGTTGTAATAAACCTGGATACATAAATTCCATTTGATCTGCCATAGAATTTGCCAAATTCAAATTTTGCTGCCAATTACTTCTTTCAAAAGCTACATCATCAAACTGATCAAATGAAAATGCTTCATTTGTTACAATGATCATTATCCTTGCTACCCTTTCATCATTAATATTTGTAGTATATGTGCCTTCTATATAATTTCTGATGCTATCTCTATGGATATCAAGTATCAGGTCAATTTGTGAGTGTTTCTCTAAAAGTTCCTTGACGGTATTTCTTGAATTATAGTAAGACCTACTATAAACCTCATCATGTACTTTGGTTGTATGAATCACTTTAAATCCATATTCTTCTGATAAAATTCTTGATAACTCCATACCAACTTTACCCACATTGCCAATATTGCCTGGTAAAACACGACCATTTGCATCTTGAATACGAGGATCATCTATATACGTTTCAGCAGTATGGGAATGATAGATAGCAATTACAGGCTGTTTTGCTGTACTTATATAATCTCTTTCCTGCTTTTCTATAGATTCTTCAATTTCTTTAGTCTCAGTTATTTTTTCGTCATCATCCCTTAAATTTATCTGCTTACCATCCCCATCTTCATCGATAATATCAAATTGAAGCTGTATTAAATTTTCAGGAGTGTAAATAGTCTCAGATTCAGCTTGTAATTCCTCAGGAGTATAATAAGCTAATAAAGGAATTTCACTTTTAAGATATGTTATAGGAGCTCTAATTCTTATTTTGCTAACACCATATATCAACCTTTCAGGATGAAAAACCTCTCGAAATCTATCTAGTAAACCAGACTCTATCCTTTGATTATAATAATTATAATCATAGCTTGACCAAACAGAAAGTAATTCTTCATTTTGACCACTATATTTTTGTATATTTAAAAACAACAAAATCGCGATAATTAATATTATAATAATTCCACGATAAACTTTTCTGGACATGAGTATTCCTCCCATAAAATTATTATGAGAATAAAATGATACTTAGAACAAAACTATGTAAAAGATACACAAAAAAGAGAGGCTTTCACCTCTCATTAATTATAATTATATTTTATTGTAATTTTACAAATACAAAGAAAGATTTTCTGGGGTAATATCAGGATGAAGAGCCACATTAATTCCCCCAGCTAATATTCTCCCGACATCAAGTATTAATTCATCTACTCCCTTTGGTGATACCACCATATTTCCCATATAAGGTCCTAATACATTACCAACCATTCTTTTCTTCTCATTTTCATCAATATGGCGAAATCTCTCTTTTTCTACTTTAGAAAAAATATCGCCGTTTAGCAATTGTTCCATTGCATCATTTACAATTGTCATAGCATGTACTACTGTTGGAACTCCAATTGCAATAACAGGAATATTCATTGTGTCCTGATTTATTGCCATTCTAGTTTTTCCTAAACCAGAACCTGGTGAGATACCAGTATTACTTAATTGGATAGTATTTGCTAAGCGTCCAGTATGTCTAGCCGCTAAAGAATCTATCGCCAATATTATATCAGGTTTAACCATCTCTACTACACCTTTAATTATTTCAGCTGTCTGAACACCAGTTAATCCCAGTACACCAGGGGATAAGGCACATACAGGACGTAAACCTTTTCTCAACTCTGGTGGCGCTTCCTGATATAAATGACGAGTAACCATAAGATGGTTTAAAACTTGAGGCCCTAAAGCATCTGCAGTAGCATTCCAATTACCTAAGCCCACAACAAAAATATTTGGTTCTAAATTAGGATGCGGTCTAATTTGATCAAAATTAATAATAGCAGCAAGCTCATTAGCAAATATTTCACTTAATTGATCATGAACTAATCTATTTTGCCCTTTTAAACCATCAGACTCAATTGTAATATATTTTCCAATTGGCTTTCCTATAGCTTGTGCTCCTTGTTGATTCATTACTTCTATTCTAGTAATTTTAGCATTTTCTTTTCGCTCTTCTACAACACTTACACCATTTATTTCTCCACCAGTTCTTTCAACAGCTATATCATGAGCATCTACAGCTAGATCATGGCCCTCTAAGGAGTATCCCTTAAAATTATTACTTTGAAACATATCATTAAAACCTTGATTTTGTGAATTATTAAAGGAATTGTTATGATACGACTGCTGATTTCTATACTCAAAGTCTTGTAAACTATTATTTGATACTAGCTGCTGATTATTCCCTTTTCCAATGCTATTATTATTTTGATACTGCCCGAAACTATTATCTACATTTCTCTTATTATCGTCCATATCAAACCCCTTTTTAAAATCATAAGTTTAAAATCTTTACCTTAATTCAGTAGGTACAAACGCATCTACTAATCCAATTATAAAGGCTGCAATTAATGCTCCAATTACCGAAACTTCTAAGCCAGCTACTAAATACTGTGTCAAATAAATAACAATAGCAGAAGTAATAAAGCCAACTACTCCACGGCTTTGAGGCGAAATACTTTCACCAAAGATTGCCTCTACAATATAGCCTAAAACTGCAATAACAACAGCTGCGAGTAAAGCATTAATAAAACCGACCATCTGAAACCCTGGCACTACATATCCAAGGGCAATTAATACTAAAGCAGAAACGATAAATCTTACCACTGCTCCTATCATACCACGCATTAAAATCACCTCCTATTTATACTATTTTTAAACATTAATATTTTACCCGTTTAATATTTTTCTATACAAAACTTGCATTTTATAAAATCTCGTGGTAAAATTATAATGCTGTCAAAAAATATGTTTACTTAAATTATACCGTGTCTCGTATAATAAAAATTATTTATAGTTTTATATAATAAATGGATATTTAAGGGAGGTGAACGTAGATGCCAATCATCAAATCTGCAAAAAAAAGAGTTAAGATTGCTGCTAAGAAAACAGAACGCAATAGAGAATGGAAAAATAAATTAAAAAGCTCTATTAAAGCATTTGAAAATTTAGTGAATGAAGGAAATAAAGCTGAAGCTGAAAATCAACTGAAAGAAACAGTTAAAATCATTGATAAAGCTTCGAATCATGGGATTATTCATAAAAATAATGCTGCTAGAAAAAAATCGCGTTTAACTAAGATGTTAAATAATATTGCATAAATAAATAAAGAAGAGCTATATTCTATAGAATATAGCTCTTCTTTATTTTCACTTTGTATATCTTTTTTATGAGAATCTAAGCTATAATTGCGAGCTCCAAAGCCAATTCTCCTTCATATTTTCCAGTGACAATGTTTAAATTTGCTTCTAAAAACCTCTCTAATATTAATTCTAACTCTTTCTCAGTAAAATTATCACTAATTTGATAACATTTTTTTATTGGATACTGATGTCGTTTTAATATCCTAGCAATTTGCTGAATACTATTTCCCTGTTTTTTCAAGACTTTTACTTGTAATAATAATTTAATTTGCCAAATCATAGTTGCTAAAATTCTTAATGGAATTCCACCATCTTTAATAATTTCTTTTAATATGATGATTGCAATACGAATATTCTTAGATAATAAAGCATCAGTTAATTTAAAAATCATATCGTCTTCTATTAAGCGGTCTTTACTGATAATTTCAATAATATCCTCTAAATATATATTTTCCTCATTGACTTTATATAAAGATATTTTTTCAATTTCACTTCCCAAAACTTGCAAATCATTATTAAACATTTGCTCTAAGTATTTAACACTTCTTCCGTCTACTTTTTTATTCCTTTTTTTAAACTCCGCAACAATCCACTTGTTTAAATCTGCAAACTTTGGTGCTGTAACTTTAATAATCTCCCCATTTTTCTTTGCAACACTAGATATTTTTAATCTACCATCCATTTTACCATCAACTAAAATTAACATAATAGTTGTATCAGGAAAATTATTAAACAAAGATAATAATACATTATCCTTTTCCTGTTTATTAACAAAATAATCTTTGGTTCTAGCGACTATAAATCTTTTCTCAGACATAATCGGAGGTGTATTAGCTTGATTTTTTAATGAATACGCAAAATTTTCACCATCTTCGAGATATGTATAATTAAAATCCTTGATACTTTCATCAACGAATTTATCTATAAACTTTTCTTTAAAACTATTCAACAAAAATCTATTACTACTAGATACAATATATAAAGATTTTAACTGGTCTAAGTTCATTTTTAATATTTTACTTAAATTATCCATAATACATTCCTTCCCCATAACTAAGTAATTTCCATATTTATATTAACATAAAATATATTATAAATGCAAATTATATAAATAAACTAGTTGTCAGAAAAAGCAGTTTTTAAAAAACAAATAATTCTTCAAAAAATGTCCTTATAAAATAAATAATTTAAAATTTTCTGGCAGCTAGATTATATAAATATAGGCGGTAAGTTAAGCTCTTACCGCCAAAATTCCATTAAATTCTAGAATAGATTCAAGATTACTGTAAAAACTATTAATAAGATATTGACAAGGAGGTGAAAAATTATGGGAACTGGTCAAAAAAATAATACTCTTGTAAACCCATTAGCTGCACAAGCAATGGAAAAGTTTAAATATGAAGTGGCACAAGAATTAGGTATTTCTACTCCCCAAAGTGGTTACTGGGGTGAATTTACTACTAGAGACACTGGTGCAATTGGAGGTCACATGGTAAGAAAGATGGTTGAAGCTTATGAGAACTCTTTAGCAGGACAAAATAATCAACAATATTAATAAAAACAAGTCAAGTAAAAACTAGATTAGTAAAAATAAAATATTAAAATGAAATTATAATAAATCATATACTCTTATAATTATGAGCGGGCTATTTTCCCGCTCATTAAAATTAGATATACCTTTTCTTGATAATAATTGAATAGACTAATTTAAAAAAGATTCTATTGTATATCTGCTCCCATCACTTTTCAGCTTAATAGCCCCGTCTTCATCAGTTCTCCAAATCTTTATACCAAAATCCTCAGCTCTTTTCAATACTTCAGAAGAAGGGTGTCCATAATTATTTTTGCCTACGGATATAATACCATGTTCAGCTGATACTGCTTTTAGAAAAGATTCCGTAGAGGATGTACTACTACCATGATGTCCTATTTTCAAAACATCACTAGCTATATCATGACCATCATTTACTATTCTCTCTTCTCCATACTTCTCTAAATCACCTGTAAGCAAAACAGATAAGTGATCATAACGAAGCATTATCACTATCGAGTTATCATTAAGAGAAACTGCCCTTGTATTAGCCATGGGATTAAGGATATGTAATATAGTATCACCAAGGCGGAAATAATCTCCCTCTCTAGCTACAATGATTGGCACATCATACTTGTCTGCTCTTCTAATCATCTCTTGAGACAAATTGTTATCTGTAAAATTATCAGGAAAAACTAAATAATTTATCTGTCTTTCACCAATTATATCAAGTATTCCTGCAGCATGATCCGAATGAAAATGTGTTATAAAAACAAAATCAAGTTCTCTAATCCCTTTACTTCTCATTAACGGTAGTAAAGTTCTTTCGCCATGACTCGAATTACTAGAAATAAAATCCCCACCATCAATTAGTACATACCTTCTTTCTGGACTTCTTATTAAAATACTATCTCCCTGGCCAACATCTATAAAAGTAATTTTAAGATTATTATCAAGGAAAGGAATAAAAATATTTACTAATATAATAAGTAAAGACAGAACTGTTAATAAATATAATGCTTTTTTTCTTTTCTCTTCATTAATAATAAACACTCTCTTTTTCAATAAAAAAGGAAGAGAAACAATAAGAAATAATACTATTATCATATTTATGATTGAAGGGGTTCTGACTTCAAAATATGCAAGTGGCAAAGATGACATAAGTTTGGCACCATTTATTAATAATTGCATCGGTAAAATTAAAAAACTGTTAATCAAAGAAGATAAAAATGGAAAAAACAAACCCATAAATAGAGAAATTAAAGCCAAAGAAACTATTAGGCCCATCAAAGGGATAGCCCAAATATTACTTATTATAGAGATTGGTGTAAAGTTATTAAAATAATATATAGTAAAAGGCGTAGAACCTATGAGAGCAGCTGTAGATATAGCTATATATGACGGTAGAAGCTTATTAATAATTTCATACCAAATAATAATAGATATCAACACAAAATAAGATAATTGAAAACTAATTGTAAATAATTCATAAGGATTTAAAAGTAAATTTAATAGGGCTGTTAAACCTATGATATTTAAAACATCAGGCTTGCGATGAAAATAAGGCGCCCATAAAAAAGCAATAGACAAAAAACCAGCTCTAAAAACAGAAGGTCTAAATCCCGTTATAAAGATATAAAACATGAGTAATAAACTTAAAAAAAGATTGCGAATCCCTATATTAAGTTTTATTTTTTTTAATATAAATAAGAAAAAGATAAGTATAAAACCTACATGCAATCCTGATATAGCTAGTAGATGATGAATACCTGCTAATGTAAAATAGTCAACCCATTCTTCTGGGAGATCTTCACGCTCACCTAATAAAAATCCTTTGATTAAATAATTATAAGGCTCATTCGTTGTTGTATTTACAATATTAATCAAACTATTCTTAACTTGGATTGATAAATTTTCAAATATATTATCTACTTTGCCGATGATTTCTATATCATCTTGATAATAAGCTACACTATATATTCCTTGTTTTTTTAGATAATTATAATGAGAAAAACCTCCTGGATTAGTTTTTTTCCTTGGCTGACTTAAGGAAAGCATAATTCTTATTACGTCTCCATTACTTAATTCAAGTGGTATGTAACGTTTATCAATTTCTATTAAACCATAATTAACCCTATTATCATCAATAAAATAGGGTTTCAATAATATCTTATTACCTTGCAAAGAACTTAAATCTTTCCTTATTTCTCCCAGGACTTCTACAATCCCAATATCATTATATCGAATCAGCGAATATGGACTTTGATATTTCATCTCTTGCCAGGTCATTAATGAAAAGCCAAATAATAGACTAAGAATAAATACTAGAATGATTTTTTCTTTATTAAAATAAGAACATAATAAAATAATAAAAAAAATAGTACACAAAACTAATGACATAAATAAAAGACTATGAGAAAAATAATAAGCTAAAATAATTCCTAATGAAAAAAATATTGCTATAGAAAACAAAGGCCTATTCATAAAATCACCTTATCGTTATTTCTTCTCTTATATTATCTAGTATTCTATCCCCGATCCCTGATATATTTTTTATTTCTTCAATACTTCTAAAAGATCCATTCTCATTCCTATACTTTATGATACTATTAGCCCTACTTTCACCTATACCATTTAATTTTTGCAACTCCATGGCAGTAGCTGTATTAATATTAATTTTATTGGAACTAGCATGTATTGCAGGATTAGAATTACTATGATTGATTAAACTATCTTCTGTAACAGAAGGAATATATATTTTTTGTTCATCTTTAATAATGGCAGCAAGATTAATACTATCAAGATCAGCTGTACTTTTACTTCCACCAGCAAGATTGATAGCGTCAATAACTCTAGAACCTTGAGGCAATTCATAAACTCCTGTAAAAAAAACTTCACCTGCCACATGAACTACTATTTTTTCTCTATCAGCATTTACCCTATCATCTGCAGGTTCATAAGGATTATCAACTTCACTACTTAATAAGCGATCAGATGATATACTAGAATATACCATATTTCTATCACTATTCTGTTTTATTAGTATTGCTACACCTATGATAAAAATTAAGCTGAGTGAAATTATTATGACAAAATGTTCTTTGCTCATATTTTTCATTAAAGACACCCCTAAAAAATACTCTTAATATATATTTCGTGGTGCTTTTATAAAATCCTTCATTTTTTTAAAATAAATTCCATTTTTTTGACAGAAAAATAACGGCAGAAAGTTATAGGTTTCCCTACTACTTTTCTGCCGAGAAAAGCTTTATCGCAAAAATTTTACTTTACAAAATAAGACAGTAAAAATAGAACTGGTGAATTCCAATATGTTGTTACTTCATTAGTTGAATAACTGGGCTCTAAATCTATATATGTTCTTGCTGGAGCTTTTCCTTCTAATAATCTTCTTGCTGTAGGATCTTGTAAATTTTGATTAGGTCCACCTGCTACCATTCCTGGTAAAGTTTTTCCAATAGCCTCTGAAAGCCTATGATGTGGATTTACAACTGTATTACTACCAAAACCAGTTATATAAGATTGTGATAGTGCATTTCTGCCTAATAAATAATGCAGGTGATCCTGAGCTGAATCCACATATTCTTGATTTTCAATTAATAAGCTAGCTATTATAAGATGCATTGCATTATTAGCTAAATTCATATTACTACCCCAGGGGTAATGAGTTAATGATATATTATAGCCATCTTCTTTACTATTTTTTAATAATCTATCAGCGTTATTAATGAAATTGCTCTTAAGTAAATCGTAAAATTCGGAATCTATTAAACTAGAATCAGCAAAGAGATAAGAAATATTAGCATAATCACCAACAGAAGCCCAACCCAATCCCTGCCAGGCATGAGTTCTGTAACTATTAATTGCAAATTCATGATACTCTTCCTTACCAGTAGCTAAGTATAATTCTATTGCTGCCCAATATCTTTCATCCCCATCTTGTCCATCACCATATTCTCCTGTATTAATACCTGTAGGATTTCTAAAGCCAGGATAACTAGGATTATCCATTAACCATTCCCAAGCATATTCTGCAGCTTCCAAACATTTATCTGCAAAATCCTCATCATAAGCCTCATAAACCCTAGATGCCATAGCCATTACAGCAGAAAAATCAGCAGTTGCAGTAGCTGATATTGGAGATAAAATCAACTCATCATTCACATGTTCAGGCAAAACATTCATTGATTGGAAATTAGCTGTTGTTACTTTATGATAAACACCACCAGATAATTCATCCTGCATTTTCAGCATCCATTCCATTTTAAATCTTACTTGATCAATAATATCTGGAACACTATTATTACTTTCTGGAATACCTAAATCATCGTAAGAAACTGAATTGGCTAATAGTTGATAACTTAACATTAAATCAGCTACAGTTTTAGCCGCTGGTACTACATATCTCCCATAATCTCCAGCATCATGCCAACCACCTGTAACTTCTCTACTTTCACTTGTTCCAAATATTGTAGCTTCTCTTCTATATCCTCCTTGATGACTCCAAACACCTGCATACTTTTCTTCTAATTCTACGCCTGATCTTTGATAATAAAACATTTTTTGCAATGCCTTTTGCAAGTCATTATATACATCATCTTTAATTTTAAATGAATAAGATTGTGCAAAATCAGGTACTATTATATAATACTCACCCATTTCTTTAAGTGAAGAGAAATCTGCATAATATACATTATCACCACTTGCTCTATCAAATTCTCCACCACTTAACTCTCCTTTATAAGCAACTTGTCCATTGTCTTTATTAATTACTTTGAAATACTCAGCAGGTCCATTAACAATAGCCACTTTCACATCTTCAATTCTATATCCTAACTGATTTAAATGTACTTCATTAATAATTTCTTCTTCAACTGGCTCTTCTTCTGGAATTTCATCTAAGGCTAATAAACTTAGATTATCAACTGTTATAATATGAGTATCTAAAGAATCAGAATCAGCAAGTAATCCTATATTAAAAACTAATTTTGATACTGAATCAGAGTCATAATTCATTTGAAAATCATATGTAAATGACTCCATTTCTTCACTTAGAGATATAACAGTTTCAAAATAACCTGTGTAAGGTTCTGCATCTTTTTGTATACGTAATTCCATATCTCTTGGAACAGATGACTTCATATCAAGAGATATTCTATAATTAACACCTTCAATTAAATTAATAGGATCATAACTTCCCTGTACATGCCAAGTATCTTGACCAACATTTTCAATTAAATAGTTTATTTCACCGTCTTCAATAAACATTTCTGCTAAAGCAGGACTTTGAACAAATATACCCCAATTATTAAAATCTGATTCAATTAATTGAAGGTATTCGTTTGATGCCATAGAAAAAACAGAACTTAAGAATAAAAACACAATACATAAAACCAAAAAATTCTTTTTCATCAAGATAATGCCTCCTCATTTTATTGATAATTCATTAAATTAACTATAATTTCATATTTCTAAATATTTTAAATTTTACTTCTTACAATGTAATTATATTTATAAAAAAAGGCTGTTTTCCTAGTATCATAATCTTTCAATATAAGTTCATAATTGAGCAATTATTATCACAGCTGTGCTTCGAAAGTAAATGAGTTTGAAGCAGGTTCTGTGCTAATGCTTAGTTCAAGAATGCTATTATGAAAGAAAATCAAAGGGAAAACAGCCATTAATCAAGTCTTTTCTAGCAAAATTTAACCCATAATTACTTCTACCTGATGTACTCCTCCATCTTTAACAGCTTTAATAAAGTTATTATCTAATACTTGTCCATCTAACTTTATTTCTTTAATTCCTTTTTCTACGTTATTAGGATTCCTAACACTTATATTATAGGTATCGCCTAAATATTTTTTACTAAGTTTGAATCCATCCCAAGACGAAGGTATACATGGATCAATTAATAATCCATTAAACTCAGCCCTGACACCTAATATCCACTGAGTAATCGCAACATAATTCCAAGCTGCTGTTCCTGTTAACCATGAATTTTTAGCCTCTCCATGATTTTTCGCATCTTTACCTGCTACCATTTGAGCATATACATAAGGTTCTGTACGATGGATTTCGCTTATTTCTTCTAGATAAGCTGGTGCAATTTTACTGTAATATTCGAATGCCCGTTTACCATTACCAACAATAGCCTCAGCAATCATTATCCACGGATTATTGTGGCAGAATATACCACCATTTTCTTTGTATCCTGGTGGATATGAAGTAATCTCACCTAATTCAAGATGATATGATTTATATGTTGGATCAACTAATACTAGGCCATAATCAGTATTTAATCTTTCACGTATTGAATCTAAAGTCTTTTGAGCAAAACCATCATCCAAGCCTACTCCACCCATTATACAAAAACCTTGGGGCTCTATAAACAACTGCCCTTCTTCATTTTCTATACTTCCTACCTTATTTCCAAAATAATCATAAGCCCTTAAGAACCAATTTTCATCAACACCATGTTTCTTAATAGTTTCTTTCATTTCTTCAATATGTCCAATAGCTTCCTTGGCTAGTTTATCTTCCCCACGATATTTACATAACTCTACAAAGTCAGGACCTGTAGTTATAAACATTCCAGCAATCATTACTGATTCAGCTTCACTATCATCTTTATTACTTAATATCTGGAATGATTCACCTGGGTTTTCTGAGAAACAACTTAAATTCAAACAATCATTCCAATCAGCATGACCGATTAAAGGCAAACCATGAGGCCCTTTATTTTCCACTACATGCATGAAAGAAGCTTTTATATGGTCAAACAAAGTAGCTTCTTTACCATTATTAAACGGTACTTTTTCATCAAGAATATCATATTGGCCTGTTTCTTTTATAAAAGCGGCAGTACCCATAATTAACCATAATGGATCATCATTAAAACCACTACCTATTGCATCATTACCCTTTTTAGTTAAAGGCTGATACTGGTGATAAGCACTACCATCTTCAAATTGAGTAGCTGCTAAATCCAAAATCCTTTGCCTTGCTCTATCTGGGATCATATGAACTATACCTAATAAATCTTGATTTGAATCCCTAAAGCCCATTCCACGGCTAATACCAGACTCAAAGTATGAAGCACTACGTGAGAGATTATAAGTAACCATACACTGATATTGATTCCATATATTAACCATTCTATTCAGTTTATCATCATGGGTATCAACAGTAAAGTTACCTAAAAGATTATCCCAATGATTATTTAAATTCTGAAATGCCTTATTAACCTTCTCCTCTGTATTAAAATCTTCAATTAGTTTAAGAGCTTTTTCTTTATTTATAACACCAGCCTTTTCCCATTTATTATCTTGTTCATTTTCAATGTATCCCAATTGGAAAATATAAGTTTTTTCTTCACCAGCAGCAAGTTCTATAGATATACCATGTGAAGCAATAGGAGACCAACCATTAGCAACAGAATTACTAGAGTCACCCTTCACTACTACCTCTGGCTCATGAAAGCCATTATAAAGTCCCATAAAACTTTCACGATCTGTATCAAATCCATCAATTTTTTGGTTTACAGTGAAAAAAGAGTAATGATTTCTGCGTTCCCGGTATTCAGTTTTATGATATATAGTAGAGCCTTCAATTTCCACTTCACCTGTATTAAAATTACGTTGGAAGTTACTCATATCCTCAAAAGCATCCCATAAGCAAAACTCAACATAAGAAAACAATTTAAAATTACGTTTTTTATCACTTTCATTTTTTACTGTAAGTTTATGTATCTCACAGTTAGCTCCTAAAGGTACAAAATAAAGAACTTCAGCACTTATATTATTATATTTACCTTTGATTTTACTATAACCCATACCATGACGACACTCATAAGAATCTAAATCCTTTTTTACAGGTGACCAACTAGGGGACCATACTTCTCCTCCATCATTTATATAGTAGTATTTCCCTCCTACATCAGTAGGTACATTATTGTAACGATAACGTGTTATCCTTCTTTTACTAGCATCTTTATAAAAACTATATCCTCCTGCTGTGTTCGATAAAAGTGAAAAATAAGCCTCTGAACCAAGATAATTTATCCATGGATATGGTGTCTTGGGCTCAGTAATTACATACTCCTTGTTTACATCATCAAAATGACCAAATTTCATAATCTTATACTCCTTTCAAATAATTATTTAAAATATACCTTTACATTGTTAACTTCTAACTCTAACTCTTCCAAAAGTATTTTATTATTATTTTCTGCCTTTACTCCATTAACTTCAATACGCTTTTCATTTGATCTAATACATTCTATATTTATGTTTTTCCCTCTAAATTTTCGCTTAACTTTAAAGTTATCCCAAGCTTTTGGAACTACAGGATCAACAATAATTCCATCATAGTCTGGTCTAACTCCTAAAATATAGTACAAAGAAGCTCGATACATCCAAGCAGCTGTACCAGTTAACCATGAATTCCTACCTAATCCAAACTGGGGATGCTCTTTACCTAAAATATTTTGACAATAAACATATGGTTCAACTTCATATTTATGAGCAATTTCATTTCTTGTAGGCGGAAGTACCTGACGATAATATTGATAGGCCTGATCAGCATTTCCCATAATTGTTTCTGCAATCATAAGCCAGGGATTTGTGTGTAAGAAGATGCCTCCATTTTCTTTAGCACCAGGTGGATATGTTGTAATTCCTCCTTTAGTGGCATCAAATCCATTGTATGCTGGATATAATAAAACTACACCAAAATCTGTATTTAAATATTTTTTAACGTTTTTTAACACCACATCTCTGTATTCTTCTGGAGCAATCCCAGCCATTATTGCCCATGATTGAGCATTTAAGAAAATTTTTCCTTCTTCACAATCTTTTGATCCCAATGCCTTACCATCATCATCAAAGGCTCGTAAATACCATGAACCATCCCAGGCTTCTTGATTAATAGCTTCAACTTCATCGTTATAATATTTTTTAAATTTATTATATAAGTTATCATCTTTAATATTTTCGCATAAAATCATCATTTCTTTAAGGGCATAACAATATAACATACCTGTCCAAACAGATTCAGCTGTACCTTTTCCACGATCAAGATTGACAGTATCATTCCAATCAGCAAACCCCGCTAATGGTAAATCATGTTCACCTTTATGAGCTTCTGTAAACTCTATAGCTTGACAAAGATGTTCTAATACAGATGCTTCTCCATTATCATCAGAGTAGGGAACTATCTCATTCAAAAAATCTAAATTGCCAGTTTCTTTTATGTAAGCAGTAACAGATAATATCGCCCAAAGATGATCATCAGAATACCAATCCACACTACCATCTTCTCCTGCTTCACCTATAGTCCCTTTACCAGTAAGCGGATAGTATAAATGATACGCATTTCCTTCTTTATGCTGACATTTTAAAAGTTTTATAATTAATTCTTTACTTTCTTCAGGAATTGCATGAATAACACCTAAAACATCCTGAGCACTATCCCTAAAACCCATTCCTCTATTAATTCCTAATTGATATAATGATATAAAACGAGACCAATTAAAAGTAGTCTTACATTGATAAGGATTCCAGGTATTTAACATCAAGTTCATTTCATGATCTGGAGTCTCAACCTGACATGTTTCTAAAAATTGCATCCATTTTTTATTAAGCTTTAGAAGTTCTAAGTCTATATTTTCTTTTGTTAAATAGTTATTTATTGTCTCACTGATACTTTCTTTATCTGGAGTTGTCCCTAAAGAAAAAATAATTTCTTTTTCTTCTCCTGCTTCTAAAATAATATTATGATTAAGTACTGCTGCACCATTACCTCTTCTAGCTTCAGTATTTTCACAAAGACCTTTTTCAACGGCAATAGGATTTGATAAATCTCTATACTTGCCAATAAAATTATCCCTGCTTGTCTCAAAGGAGTCTGCTCTTATATTACTAGTAAAATATATGTAATCCCATGTTTTCATAAAAGCATTCCAAAAGATAATATTATTTTCAAAATCACCTTGTTGTATCTGCTGTGTCCAATCAACATTTTGCTGATCTCTAACTGCATCAAAAAAAGAAAATTCTGCATATGTAAATGTACTAAGATCTTTTTGCTCTGAGCTATTATTTTTTATTTTTAATTTCCATATTTCCCTGGATTCTCCCTCAGGAACAAAATAAAGTACTTCAGTTTTTAACCCCCTCCTCTCTTGTTCTATAATAGTATAACCTAACCCATGTTTACATTTGTATGAATCAAAATTACTTTTTACCGGTTGCCAGGTAGCCGACCAATATTCACCATCATTATTATCCCTTATATATATATATCTACCAGGTTGATCTTCTGGGATACTATTATAGCGATACCTCAGCACTCTCTTATGCCTGGGATCCCCATCGAAACTATATCCCCCACCTGTCTGAGATACAATTCCTCCATAAGCACCCCCACCAAGATAATTGATCCATGGAGTTGGTGTTAAAGGATTCGTTATGATATACTCTCTACATTCTTGATCAAAGTACCCATATTTCATTATTTTACCTCCTAGTTTATACTCTGATTAAAACTCTAAACTAAAACGATTTAGTGTTTTCTAAAAAAATAAAAAACAACAGCAATATACCTAAAACGCTTTAGATATATAAATATTTCTATATATAAGTATAAATTCCTGCATTTTTTTTATAAAAAAATAAATTTTTAAACAGGTATAAACATTTCCAATCAAATTATTTATATTTTTTGTTAATAGCAATACATGATTCTCTTTCTATTAATTCTACAGGCAATTTTACATGACTTACTTTTTTTTCTGGCTTATTAATCATTGTTAATAATAGATCCGCAGCTTTATCTCCCATAGTATATGTATCCTGTTTAATTGTAGTAAGTGCAGGTGTCATATAACTACCTATTTCTAAACCATCAAAACCAATTATAGAAAAATCTTCTGGAACAGAATAACCAGCATTTTGTATGGCTTTAATAGCCCCAATAGCAATCATATCACTTTGGCAAAAAATAGCCGTCGGCTTATCATTCATATCTAAAATTTTCTCCATAGATTTATAGCCACCTTCTTCATTAAAGAAAGTATTTAAAATCCATTTTTCATTTATATCTAGGTTTAAGTCATTCATTTCCTTTTCAAAACCCAAATATCTATCTTCAGCTGGACAAGTATGCATAATTCCTGTAATCATAGCAATATCCCTATGCCCTAATTGATATAAATATCTAGTAGCTATTCTGGCTCCACCGATATTGTTAGAAGATATGTATGTGGCATTTTTCCCAGTAATATCTAAATCTAAAAAGACAACAGGTATATCTGTTTCTAATAATTCATCAAGACTATCATCTACAGAAACACCCATAACAATTGCTCCATCAACATGACGATTTTTACATTTTGCAAGATAATTACAAGTTCTTTTCCACTTTAAATCTGAAAAATATATAAAATCATATCCTTTTTTTCCAAGTTTTGTTTCCAAAGCAAACAATATTTCATGGAAAAAAACATGATGTAACCCTCTACTTTGATTGTAATGAACAAAAACTCCAATTGAATTGGATTTATTTGTCGAAAGACTTCTAGCAATAGCATTAGGCTTATAATTTGCTTCTTTCATAATATCCAGTACTTTTTTTCTTGTTTCATCACCTATATCTGGATAATTATTTATAACTTTAGAAACAGTAGTTATCGACACTCCAGCAATTTTTGCTATATCTTTAATAGTAGCCACCAATTCACCTCCCCATAATAATACTATTAACAATTTATCAAAAATTTCTATTAAAGTCAATTATGAAGGCAAATCTATTATAATTATTTAAAATAATACTAAAGGTTTATAATATATTTTAAAGAAGTACTATATTAGGATAGTATAGATCACTTTCTTAGCAAATCTAAAAGAAAATTTACTAGTACTAAGATAGCTAAAATTAATTAAAAATTATAATGATAAGTGTTTTACACTGTTATTACTAATCTTATTGAATTTATGAAAGAACTTTAATAAATAAATTTAACGAATAAATTTAAATATATAGGGAACAAAATTGTTTTTTATTCGTCTAAACGTTTTGAAAGGAGTGAAGGGGAATGGGACTAAGTGATATAGAACTAGTAAAGAAATTTAAGCAGGGTGATGACCATGCTTTTGAAATACTCGTAGAAAAATATCAACACAAAGTTTATAATACTACTTTTCGAATTTTAGGAAACCATCAAGACGCATTAGATATAGCACAGGAAAGCTTTATTAGAGTTTATAAAAATCTCAATAAGTTCAAAGGAAACTCTAGTTTTTCTACTTGGTTATTCAGAATTAGCACTAATCTCTGCCGAGATGAGTTAAGAAAACGCCAACGAGGATTTACAGAATGTGATATAGAAGAAAATGATTATGAAATTAAAGAAAAAAATAATCCAGAAAATATATCACTTAAAAAAGAATTTAATGATGAGTTACAAGAACAAATCAGTACACTACCACTTGAACAAAAAACTGTACTAGTATTAAGAGAATTTCAGGGTCTAAGTTATAAGGAAATAGCTAATATCCTAAATATATCAATGGGAACTGTTAAATCTAGACTAAGTAGAGCACGACAAACTTTAAGAGATAGTCTTAATGATATTATAAATGAAGGAGGGATAAAATGAATCATAAAAAAATAAAAAACTTACTACCTCTGTATATAGATAAAGGTCTTGATGATAAAGAAATGAAATTAATCAAAAATCATTTGAATGAATGCCCTGAATGTAAAAATGAATTAATTAAATATAAAAATAACTACAATTTCCTCTCTTCATTGGAGGAAATTCAAGCTCCAAAGGATTTTGTGAAAAAAATAAAGAAAAAAAGTGGTGTATCTATGAACATGAAAAATAAAAAGAAAGACGTTATTTATAAAGTAAAAGATTTTTTATCCAAACCATTACCAATTCCAAGTGGAATAGTAGGTATAGCAGTTATAATTTTATTTATATTCATAATTGGAAGTCCAAGCAACTTATTCAATGAACAAAGATCAAAGGAACAAGAGGATCTTGCTAATATAAGAACTGAAGTGCAAAACTTTACTACTTTTCAATCTAATAATGATTTAAGCCAATCTCTTGTTAAAGAATCAAATATGATGACTAGATCTCTTGCTCTCGAATCAAAAAATATAGCAGATAATGCAAATAATATAAATCCAGAAAATCAAAGAAAACTTATTCACAGAGCTAATCTTACAATCGAAGTGAAAAATATAGAGGAAATTAATGAACTTGTATTAAATATAGCAGAAAGACATAATGGTTATATTGCAAATACAAACGATTGGGTAAATAATAATGATCAAAAGTTTTCTCGTTATCAATTGAGAATACCTGCTGATAACTTTAAGCAAGTATTACACGAAATTAGTAACGAAGAATTAGGAACAGTTTTAAACCGCTCTATTTCTGGGCAAGATGTTACAGAAGAATATATGGACATCGAAATCAGACTAAAAAATCTTGAAATACAACAAGAGCGTTATCGTGATTTATTTGAAAGAGCAAGTACAGTAGAAGAATTACTCAATATTGAAAATGAACTTAATAGAACAAGAACAGAAATTGAAAGATTAAAAGGGAGGATAAACTATTTAGACAATCAAATAAACTACAGCACAATTACTGTAGAATATCAAGAACAAGCAGCACTTAGCTCCGGTAAGCCTGGTATTATTAGAACATTAAGAAATGCAGTTCAGGAAGCAATATATCAAGTCTATAAAATGATAATATTAGCTGGAACCATACTCCCTTATTTGCTTTTGGGCTTATTTTCATATTTAATCTATAGAATGAAAAGAAACAAATAAATCTGATAAAAAAAGAGGCGTTCAAAAACGCCCCTTTTTTTAAATGTTTTCTTTAACTCTGCTAATATTTATTAATCTTTAATTAACTATAACTAAGGAAATATTATCAAAATATACATTAATATTCTCTAAGCCAACATTAAACTCAAGCCTGGCAGAAGTATCAGTACTATCATTCATTGTAAATATCCTGCTTATAGTCTCTTTTTCTGTACCAATATAAAATGAATCACCAAAGTATTGCGTGTAATTTCCACCATCTTCTCCAACTTTTAAAAACATTTCTCGCATACTATCTGCATACACTTCAAAAGATAACTCATAAGTTACTCCCTCTTCAAGAAAAATACCAGGCCTAATTAATTGTACATGATACAATTCATGACCACCACTCACTATATCTATTACACATTCACCATTTACAACATTTATATCTGCATTAGCACCCTGATCTTCAAATATATAATTATGCCAGTAAGCAATACCATCTGAAAAATCTCCGTTTACTAGCAAATTTGTCCCTAAATCAGGAATAAATTCTGCTGTTACGTTTGTTATTTCATTTACTGACAATGTAATTGGGTTACTAGAAGAATCTACATCACCACTCCAAGTTTCAAATAACCATCCTTCTGCAGGATAAGCAGTGAATTGAACATTGCTTCCTTTTTCTATAAATGGTATATTGGGATATCGGCTTACACTACCTCTACCACTATACCTGGATCTAACGCGAACAGAATCGTTTTCACCTGCGTAATCCATGATATCAGGCATATCTTCAAGTGTAAGAGTACGTTCATGATGATATACATAGTTTAAATCTTGAGGTGTATTATTATGATGCAACCAATCTGTATGCCAGGTCATAAACCAAGACCACATCACACCCGACTCATAAGCCAATTCTGGATCTGGATTAACACCATTCTCATGATAAGCTAAAGGAATATCATCACCATAAAAAGCAACTAAAGATTCATACATATCTACCAGTGGTTCTGAGCCAACACCATAAATATCTGCTCCTGCAAGATCTACATATTCATCCCCAGGATACCAATCAGTATTAACAGCTGACGTGTGTGGCAATACCCAGATAAGGTTGTTTAAACCGCGCTCATGAACAAAATAATTAAACATTGTTCTCCATAATCCTATAAAAGGTTCAGGACCATCTTTACCATACCAAAACCAAGCACCTTCCATTTCATGAAAAGGACGCCAAAGCGTAGGTACATTTGCATCTCTTAATACTTCAAGATGATTCGCAATTCTTTCAAGATCTTGCCACATCGCAACATTTTCTGCAGTTCCAGGTATTAAGCATGCCTCAACATCAATAGTAGCTTGACTTGCTTCATATCCTTCACCTACAGTTGGAGCACCCCAATGCCACATAAGCGATGGAATCCCCCCTCTCTCCCACCAGTCAATAGAACGCTGTATAACATTATGATTATCATATTCATGAATAAAATCCAAACCACGAAGTGCAGGTAATACACCTGTTACATTATAAATATAATCCATTTCAGAATCTGGGCCACCTCCCCAGGAACCAGATTCCATCTGTCCTGTAAGCATTTTTTCGCCTTTAATTGTGTATAAAAAATTCAAAAGTGCCCTTGCCTCATCAGATGCATTTGCTGTTACTGGATTTGCAATTATTATATCATTCGTGTTTTCTTCTTCTACAGGGAATATATCGATCTGTCCCAAAATATAACGACCTAACAACACTGCATCAGTACTAGAAATTGTTGAATCTCCATTTAAATCAGCAGCTTCATATGGAGCAGAGAAATTTTCAATTATCCCAGTTATGTACCTTTGCATTAATGTTAAATCAAGAGCATCAACCCTACCATTATTGTCTAAATCTCCGTAAATAATGTTGTTAGCAAAAGCAATTTGGGGTAAAAAAATTAAGATAAAACATAAAACTAACGTAATTTTAAAGCAACTTTTTTTCATTAAAATCATCTCCATTCAAAATTTTTAATTTAACTGACTGTTCATCCAAGCTTAATTTAATAGAAACGAATTCTTTTATGTAGCTACTTGGAGACAAACTTTATATTCTAAACCCAAACTTCGAAGATGAATTTATAACAACTGCGAAGTTTGGGTTCTAAATAATATAAATAATCAGTATGCTATAGCGAAGATTAATAGAGACTTCATTAAGGAAGGTCGTTTGTCAAAATTTCATTTTTTAAGAAAAATTTATTCATTTTCCTTTTAATGTCATATTATTCTTCTAATAAATTATATTATAATTATTTTTAACTGTCAAGCAAATTTTATAAAGTTTTGTGTAATAATGTGCAACAATAGTAAAAATTGCTTAAAAAAACAATTAATCATGTCATTAAATGGGTATTTACCACTATAATTCTTAAATTTAAATTATATATACGCATTTACTCTTCTTTATTGAAACTTCATTGCGCAACAAATTATGCGAAACAAATTATCAAAGATACGCAAGAAGAAGCGTTTAAAATAGACTACTGCTAATCTATTTACTGAATGTACATAAAAAAAGCACAGCAGCACATAGAAGACTATGTATGCTATGAAAACACTGCCCTCTTCTATTATAAACGCAATGTTGAGACCAGTAATAGCCAATCGACTTGCGTTGCACTGTGGCAGTACCAAACCCATACTTAATCACCAGTTAATATGTTTCCTTCAACCACTGTATTACTGCCTTCAACTACAAGGTCTCTTGACCTATTAGAGCCAGCATTTCGTAAATCATTATTAAGAATGTAGTTATTATCTGTTGTATCTCTAATCCCGAATGTATGTGGCCCATAAACTCTAAGGTTCTGTATTGTTACATCACGAGTAGGACCACCAGCATGAGCACCATTAGCAAGTCTAATAGCTTCACCACTACTATTGTTCCATACTACTCCTCCATTAATTACTGTATCCTGTGTATTTTGAATCAATATTCCATGGCTTGTGCTTCCAGTAATTTCCACCTGGTTAATAGTTGTACCGTGACTACCTGAAACACTAAAGAATCCTCTACCACATTCTCTAGCAATTAGTTTATCTACTACAACATTAGGGCCATTAAAGTTTGCCACTCTAAAACCAGCATAACCACCACCGTAATTTGCTCTATAGGCGTCAACCAAGCCTATTTTAACATTTCTAGAATCGTTTAAAATAAGTCCACAATAATTTGTATGCCTTGTTATAATTTCCTCAATTTCAATCCCATCTATAGTATATGTTTCAAAACCATGACCCCTAGTACCTTCAATATACATTCTGCCAGTAACTTTTAAATTCGTTGTTTTCGTTGGATTACTATATAAATCATTGTCAACTCTAATTCCACCACCATCATTTAATTCCAACACTATATTATGAAAATGAAGATTTGAACAAGCATGAAAAGACATTGCAAAAGATGGAGAACCAGTCATATGCAAATTACGAATGCTTATCCAATCTGTATGCTCAGCTCGAAATCCAGATGAAGCATTTACTGTATTACCATGAAAATCAAATAATTGATGAGTACCTGGGTTTATCCTAGTATCTAAATCTCCTGAATTTCTAATATTAATTATCGCTTCTGTCACCCTACTAGTAGCTGCATTAATTGCATCTCCCATACTTCTTCCTGAATAAACTATTTGACCATTAATATCAGTTGACCAGGTGCTTCCTGACCGGATTATTTCTACTTCCTGCTGATAATCAGGAAATTCTGGCCCTTGTGGTGGATCAGGAAATGATATACGTCCTGTAACTATGATCGGATACATCAAAGAAAAACTTGTTCCATCATTAGAATTTACCCCAACATTAACACGCTGACCAGCTGAAACACTTCTTTTGTATAAAGTCAAACTTCGTTTTATTGTTTCAGATTCTCTTACTCTAATTTTATGCCCAGTGTTCTCATATTCTGACAACCAATCTGGTTTGCTAAATATTCTATCAGAATGAGCAATGAAAACATATCCTGCTTCTTCAACAATAAATGAAGCATAAGATTCTAAAGTATTATTAGTTCTTGAATTCATTGCTGTTTGAATCCAAGTAGCATTATTTAGCTCTGCAGGCATTGATGCAATACTATAATCTCTATCAGAATATAGTTCTACACCTATGATTAATTTATCAATTACACTCCAGCCACTACCATACTCATTTTCATAAACTTCTAAACCTCTTATATAAATATCTTCATCTTTCATCTCTTCTACTGGAAATAAATCTATCTGCCCCATAATAAAGCGTTGTAATAAAACCAAATCCATACTATTAATAACTCCATCTCCATTTAAATCAGCTACTTCGTATGGAACTTGCAAATCTTCTCCAATTATATACCTTTGCATCAAAGTAACATCAAGCGACGTAAGCATACCATCAGAATCCAGATCTCCATAAATAATATCATTAGCAAGAACTTGTGATAATGAAATAAATAATATAGATAAAACTAGTAAACAAAAACATATTTTTTTCATAATACCCTCCTCTTAATTACTAAGCTTTCTCCACTAAATCATCTACTTAGCGACCCTAACTTTTTGCTTCAAATAGCGAATGGCCACATTGTGAACAGTACTCATCATTAATTCTTGCATAAGTATCACATTTTCTACATATTATTCCTACTCGTTCATTGCATTGTGAGCAATATAAAGAACTTGGGATTAGAGTATAACCACAAGAAAAGCATTTTCCCTTTTCAAGACTTTTATTTATATTTCTTTCGTTAGTATAGTACTTTTTTTGAATAAGATATATCGCAAACATAAAAACACCTGCTCCAATAAATCCTGCAACAACTTCTGGTAGACAATCGAAAACAAATATTGCAATAGTGCTAATTAATAATATAGTTCCATACCATAAAAAAGCACGACTAATTGTCTGTATGAATCGCTTACTACTGTCCGAGTATTTAACTGCAAAATAAACTGAGCCAAATGACATAATAAATGAGATTCCATATAAAATAATTCTTTCTCGTACAAAACTATCTTTTCTAACCCATTCATAAAACCATTCATCTACTAACAAACGTCCTAACTCCCAAGTTGCTAGAAGCATGCATCCAATTATTCCAAATGCAAGAATTCTTTCGAATTTACTTAATTGAACATCTCCTTTTTCCATACATAAATAACCTCCCAGAATATTTTTAAACTTCTAAAGATATAATAAATCCAAACTATTATGTGATATAAATCTCCGACATAGGATGGATAACGATGGATAGCATTTAATTATTTGTTTTCAAGTTTCTACTGATTTTTCTGTACCAGAAATCTTTGGTTTTCTTACAATAAAATAGATAGGCAAGGCTAATATTAAAATAAAAATTGTAAAACCAGACCAAAAACCAGCTTTCATTCCCCTTTTCTTAGCATCAACAAATACAAAATATGAGATTATTATAAGTATTACTATAGCAAATATCATAAATATGCCTCCTATTGTAATTTCAAACTAACTTAATTTATAAAAAAAATATCTTGCAAAAATAACCTATTGTAAACAAATCTATATCAAAAATTTATCTGGAGTTTATTTTAATAAATTCAATATTATGTAAATTTTACAATCTTATATACATCTTTCTTTACAAAAAGAAAAATTCCTCTAAGATTTTAATATAATTATATAAAAGGAAAAATAATAAATATTGCTTAAGGGTTTTATGATAAAAAAATGCTTAACAGCTGATAATAAAACACACTGTTAAGCATTTTAATTCTATATTTATTTAAAATAATTTATAATTTAGTTTTTATCTACAGATAAAATTCATCTATTTAAACATCTCAAAATATTCATCTACACTTGGGAACCTACCTAATATAGCTGCACAAGCTGCTACATGAGCACTACCAAGGTATGTCTTAGAATCTGCTGGACCAATTCTAGATTGATAATTACGAGTAGTAGTTGTTAAAGCTGTAGAGCCAGCACCAATTCTCCTTTTATTACCCATACAAAGACCACAGCCAGGCATTATAACAGTCGCACCAGCAGCAGCCAGCTTAGCAAGACTGCCATCAGAAGCCAACTCAGTATAAATATCAAGAGAAGCAGGACTAACTACAAAATTAACTTCATGTGGGATTGTATGCCCTTCTACAATTCTGGCAGCTGCTCTAATACTTTCTATATCGCCACCAACACAACTACCTATGAAAACTTCATCCAGTTTAGTATTAGCTACTTCTGATAATTCAGCTACATTATCAGGGTGATGTGGTTTAGCAACTAAAGGCTCAGTAACTTTATCAAGAGGTATCACAATAGTAGCTGCATATTCCGCGTTCTCATCGGCTTTTAAGAAAACAGGATCTTTCAAGAAATCTTCCATTGACTCAATAGTATCCTTAACTGAAGGGCTAATATCTGCATCACTTCTAGCTTTCAAATACTCAAGATTCTCTTTAATAGTTTCAATAGTTTTCTCATCAGCAGGAACAGTTCCAGCTGAAGCACTACGCTCTGCAACAGCATTTGTTAGTATATATCTTTCATCAGAGTCCAAAAACTCTACACCTTCCATCTCAATAATCCTACCATTATAAATACCTTTACCTACAGTTTTATCTGCATATACCACGAGTGTAGAGACAAGGTCACGAGCAGTAATTCCTTTCCTGGGACTGCCTTCAAAAACTACACGTACAGATTCATCCATTGTTAAATCCTGTTTACCATACTTCATAGCTCCAGCTACAATATCCGAAGCTGCAGGGAAAGACAATCCTCTAGGAGTTCTAGTATGAGAATCTCCTCCTACAATTACATCCGTAGGTAAAACAAAGCGATTAGCAATAGTATGGATAATACCTTCACCTGGTTTCAAGCAGACACCACCACGAGCAGTAATAAAATCATCCATATACTTCTGTTTATTCCTATCTTCTGAAGAAGGACACTCTCCTGTGTGGCACAAAGATTGAACAACGAATTCAGCACCAAACTGCCCTCCGGACATAGATTGATATTCTTCTATTGTCATGGGACCTGTTGTATCCTGTGAGAAAACACCTCTTATTCTAAGTTCAGCAGTTTCACCAGGTAAGACTGTATCTTTACCATCCAGTCTATTCATGCCGACTATCTTCTGTGCTAGTGTCTGTGGAATGTTCTTACCAGCATTGTTTTCATTACCGATTTCAGCCTTATCATAATCTATGCCGTTCTCTTCACAGTAAGTAATAGCCCATTTTTGTAGCTCATTACCTGCATCGAAATAATTCATTCCACCTGCTGCAATTTTTTGCAATTGATACTCAATTGGTAATTTAACAGAAATCTTTTTATCTCCATTAACAATTACTTCTTTATCATCAATATTTACTTCCAGACTATCTCCCTCATTGATATCATCAGTATCACAAATAAGGGGTAAAATAGCTGAAGCAATTAAAGAATTTTTAAAGATAGGAGCCATACTTTTTGCTAAAACAACGCCTCCTACTTTCTTTTCTGGTTCTCCATTAAGATCTTTACCCAATACCTGCAACATTGTATAGGTAGCAGATTTCCTGGAAGAACCCTCTCCTAAAGCTTCGCCAGCTACAAAAATAACATCATCATTTTTTTTCTTAAGGTTTGCTAATCTCTCTAAAAAATCAGCTTCATCTTCACGACCATCCATTATATATTGTGCATGCAATGGTTGATCAGTTCTACTATCTGCATTTTTAGAAGGACTCAAATGTCCTGTTGTAATATTATTTCCTACCTTAATAGTCAGCCCTTCATATCGATCATTTAACTTCCAGTCTCTTGCAAAATATTTTTCTGCCCAAGTAACTACTAAATCATCTATTCCTTCAATTTTATCGCTTAATTCAAGTAAGTTATCAAAGTCTTCTTTATTAATTAATACTGTATCTTTTAAAATATTAATTATATCATCTACATATAAGCCTTCTTCTAGCAAGTTTACTAACTCAACAGCAGCAGCTCCACCCTTCATATCATTTAGCAATTCTAATGCATCTAGTGGAGATAAATAATCAGACTTTCTTTCTCCTCTTACAAAATCAGCCAGCCCCTGTGCCTTAGCATAAGAAGAAGGGAAAGTACCACGTCTAACCTCATTAGCAAGTAGTCTAAGTAATAACTTGTCTAAATTTTCTTCTTCAAAAACTGTAAAAGTTTCCTGATTAAGACCCTCTAAACTTAAACCTTCAATTATTAAATCAAGTTCGTTTTTTTTCAAAGGTCTTGGTAATAAATCAAAGCTATCTTTTCTTTTCAATGCTCTAGCTTTGTAATCATTTAGCATATTCATTAATTCTACTTTCATACTCAATTCCTCCAATATATTTTTTAGCTAATAAATTAGCTTAATTTACAATATATCTAACGTAATAGCTTTTCCTTTTAAATTATATAATAAAATTATTAAATTTACAAATAAAAAACAAGAAGCTCCCTATATATCTTCAGCCCTTTAATAATTTCTGCAATTATTTGAGAACTCCTTCCTTGCTGTTAAATATAATTGATAATTAAGAAAAGAAGGAGTATAATAATAAAAAGGGAGGTCACAACAATGGAAGAAATAGGAGAAATACTAAATAAGAAAGGCAATCAAGCCCTGGTAAAAATAAAACGTCATTCCTTATGTAGCAAATGTACTAACAAATGTCAATTAGCACAGCCAGAAAGTCACGAAGTAGATGAGATTGAAATTGAAGTCGATAATCCAATTGGGGCTAAAATAGGTCAGTTTGTAAAAATAGAAATGAAAGACCAACCTGTTGTTATTGCATCAATAATAATTTATATTATCCCATTAATATTTATGATAGCAGGGTATTTTATGGGAATCTACATTATAGAATTATTAGGATATCAAGGAACAGAAATAGTCGGTATTATAAGTTCTCTTCTTTTTTTAGCATGCTCATTTTTATTTATTAGGATTATCGATAAAATATTATCAAGAAAGAAAGAATACCACCCTAAAATTAAAGAAATCGTTGAAACGCCCTCAGAATAAACTTGAGGACGTTTTGTATTTCAAGTATAAACTTCAAACTAAGAAAAAACTTAGACAAACTAACTATTAGCAAAACTAAACAGAAACAGAAACAAAAACTAATTCAACTACTCTTACTTGGCCCCATTTTATGTGGTTTCCTCACATGACACCAATGACAAGCATCATAATAACCATCTTTTTTAGGATTATCATATGTCAAAGATAGCTCAACTTTATTATTAGGACTCATCAGTTTTAACCATGGACAATCCTCCAAATGCAATTCCTTAGATCTTCTATTAGCAATACGATCACAGACTACAAACTCTAAACTATTACTATACCATTTTTCATCATGTAAAATCTTAATTTCTTTCAAACCACCCTGACATTCTGGAACTTCAAAATAAAAACCATGTGCAGAATAATGAGGATTAATTTCCATATCATCAAAATATATTCTGTTTTTTTTCATTGGAAAACTTCCTGTAATTACTATCTTTGTTTTTGGAAATCCACGCTTAGGAGAATTCCTAGCATATCTTATAAACGGTTCAACTATAAAACTTGTAGAAAAATAAGGGCCAGGATCTTTAGCAAAAATATATTTTTCACCTGCTGAAAGATCCTCAGGTATTTCAATATCAATTATTTTCTTATTTTTATTCCATACTGAATCTATTTGTCTTTGATCAATATAAACTTGACGAGCCATAAAGATATTACCTGAATCTAGATCATCACTTCTTGAAATATTTACATGTGAACCTGGTAGGGCTTGCGAAGGTGTACATCTTATTGGATCCAAAGCTTCAAAATGTTTATGAGCTATATCTAATACCCACTCCCTATACTTTTTAGGCATCATAGTATGATCGTTACAGCTAATATCAAGCTGATCAAAAGGAGATACATCAGGAAGTTTACTATACTTATTATTAGGACTACTTGATCGATTTCCTGTCAATTCAGCCCCTGGTGCAATTGCATTATTAACTGCACTCCCCCTCGGCCATGCAAGATGATCAGGTCCTATAAAACGTTGAAATACGTTATAATGCTTATCTGCTTTTCCTTTCAAAATAGGAAATCTATACATATCCCAATTTAAGGGCAAGGGTAAGGGAGAAACTTTTTCCCACCCTCTATTCCTTTTCAAGACAGCTTGTCTCCATCTTCCCCAGCCTAAAGCCCAATCTAAGTGCTCTTTTTGACGATTTTGTACTGGATCTATAGTAACTACAATTCTTTCTTTACCATATTTACTTAGCCACTGTCCTAATCGTAGAGCAAACATTCCTCCTCGACTAAACCCAGCAATAAAAAAACGTATATCAGTTATATTCTTTATCGAAACTAAAATTTTTTTTAAATCATTACAAAAATTCTCAAAAGATGCTGTATTTCTGTTCTTACTTTGCCCCCACTCATATTTGGCATTGACTATATTAATTATCAAATCCCTCTCTCCATATTCATCAAATAAAACCGAAGCTACACTGCGATATGCAAATGATGTATAGATCCTATAATCACCTTGCCATACACCTGTATATCCAACAGCATTATGAATCTCTTGCACTTTATCTTTTAAGATTCCCCAATCAAATATTTTATCTCCTATTCTATTAGTACCACACAACGCTAGCCCAAACCTTTTATCTGTCTCATGACCTGCTTTATTATGTCCTGACTGTTGTCCATTTATTATGATAAATATATTTTTTGGTGAAGATTCCTTTACTCTTTTAATAGCATCAAATAGATCAAAATCCTCTTGAAAACTTAATATGGCATAAGCAGGCTTATCCCCATTTGTATCATCAGTATTATGAATTTTACAAGGAAAAAATGTTTTCATATTAACCCCCCTTTTTTTAAACCCTTAATTTAACGAAGCCTAAGTTTTTTCAAGTCAGCCCTCTTGAATTCCAATTTATTCCTATTTATTTTATTATACTTCTTTTCCGAGCGATTGTCAATAAAATTTAGAAAAATTAGAATTTACTGCCTATTTATACTTCATAATCGAAAACAAATAAATAATCCCTCAAGCATATAAGCTTAAGGGATTAATTGAAGTTAGCTTTTAAATATTAAGTGAATATTTTAGAGTCCAACTATTTAAGTATATTCAATTTGAAAAACTTACTTGACTACAACATTTACTAGCTTTTTAGGAATCACAATAACTTTGATTACCTCTTTACCATCAGTATAATCTCTAACTTTATCTAGCGATAATATAAGTTCCTTCAATTCTTCCTTATCTATATTAGCATCAACCTCTACTTTATCACGAACCTTACCATTAATCTGAACTACTATAGTTATTTCATCTTTTTTCAAGGCCTCTTCTTCATAAACTGGCCATGATTGTTCATATACATTTCCCTCATTAGCCAGCTCTACCCATAGTTCAGCAGTCATATGTGGAGCAAATGGAGCTAAGAGTATAACTAAATTATTAATCACTTCTTTTAAAAGAGGATAATTTATATCCTGAGTAAGATTCAAATACTGATAAGCAGCATTAGTCAATTCCATGATAGCACTAATAGCTGTATTGAAATTCATACGCTCCTCTAAGTCCTCTGTTACCCTCTTAATAGTAACATGAAGTTGACGGTATAGCTCTTTTTCATCTTTATCTAATTTATTACTATCCAATGATACATTATCAGTATTTTTTAGTCCACTAAAATTTTCTGATACTAGACGCCAAACTCTGTTTAGGAATCTTTCAGAACCCTCTACCCCTGCCTCACTCCATTCAAGGTCTTTCTCAGGTGGTGATGCAAAAAGGATAAATAATCTTGCTGTATCTGCACCATATTTCTTCAATATTTCACGAGGGTCAACTACATTGCCCTTAGATTTTGACATTTTGGCACCATCTTTAAGCACCATACCCTGAGCCAGCCAGTTTGTAAATGGTTCCTCTGACTCAATTAATCCCAGGTCAGCAATCACTTTTGTAAAGAAACGAGCATATAGAAGATGAAGTATAGCATGCTCAACTCCACCAATATACTGGTCTACAGGGAACCATTTCTCTGCTTTATCCTTTGCAATAGGTAAATCCTCATTTTTAGGATCAATATATCTTAAAAAATACCAGGAGGAATCTACAAAGGTATCCATTGTGTCAACCTCACGTTTGGCTTTGCCACCACATTCAGGACAAGTAGTATTAACAAAATCCTCTGCCCTGGTCAAAGGAGACTCACCTTCAGATTTGAATTCAACATCATGAGGTAATTCGACTGGAAGATCTTTTTCTGGTACTGGAACAGTTCCGCAATTATCACAATATAAAATAGGAATAGGTGTTCCCCAATAACGTTGTCTAGAAATTAACCAATCTCTTAAGCGATAATTTATTTCTCTATTACCAATACCCTTTTCCTCCATAAAATCCGCCATTTTATCAAAAGCCTCTTCTACAGATAGACCATTAAAATCCTGAGAATTAATTAAATGTCCATCACCAGTATAAGCAATCCCATCTAGATCAGCTGCTGTTAACTCCTCCTGATTATCAGGCTGTATAACAACTTCCATATCAAGGTCATATTTAATAGCAAAATCAAGGTCACGTTGATCATGAGCCGGAACAGCCATGATAGCACCAGTTCCATATCCCATCAATACATAGTTTGCAATCATAATTGGTATTTCGTCACCAGTCATAGGGTTAATAGCATATGCTCCAGTGAATATACCATCTTTTTCAGAATCAGCAGATGTTCTCTCCATCTCTTGCTGTTTTTTTACTTTATTTATGAACTCCCTTACCTCATCTTCCTTATCTGTGCCCTTAATAAAATCTTCAACTAAAGGATGCTCAGGAGCCAACACCATATAAGTAGCACCAAATATTGTATCAGGTCTTGTAGTGAAGACTTCTAATTCTTCATCAAAATCTTTAACAGGGAACTTTATTTTCATTCCCTCACTACGTCCAATCCAGTTTTTCTGCATTGTCTTAACTTTTTCTGGCCAGTTTTTCAATGTTTGATGATCATCTAACAAACGCTCAGCATAATCTGTAATTTTAAAGAACCATTGTTCCAATTCCTTCTGATCAACTTCCGTATCACAGCGCTCACACTGATTGTTAACAACCTGCTCATTAGCCAGCACAGTTTCACAGTCAGGACACCAATTTACAGCTGACTTTTTCTTATATGCCAGGCCTTTTTTATACATCTGTACAAAAAACCACTGTGTCCATTTATAATAATCAGGTTTAGCAGTAGTAACTTCTCTATCCCAATCATAACTCAAGCCTATTGCCTTCATTTGTTCTCTCATAGTATCAATATTTGACCAGGTCCACTCAGCCGGATGTACATTACCATGCTTTATAGCTGCATTTTCTGCAGGTAATCCAAAAGCATCCCAACCCATTGGATGAAGTACATTATAACCCTGCATCCCCTTATAGCGAGCAATTACATCACCTATAGAATAAACCCTAACATGCCCCATATGTAAATTGCCAGATGGATATGGAAACATTTCTAAAACATAATAATTTTCCTTATCAGTATCATCCTCAGTTTTAAAAATACCTTCCTCTTCCCATTTGCTCTGCCACCTATTTTCAACCTCGTTATAATCATAAAATCCTTTCAAAGTAACCCCTCCTTAAATAATTAAAAAATAGTGAAATTCTTATCTAAAATAATACCACGTTATAGTTATTGCTAATATATCAAAAACATAATCAAAGCTAATGATTTAGAACAAATTTTAAAAACAAAAAACCCCGTGCCTATTCAAAAATAGGGACGAGGATTACCCGCGGTACCACCCTGATTGGTCATATACCCACTTAATGTCTTGAAGACATGTCAATAACGCGACAAACGTAAATGGCTACTAATATATTAGAAATTTTCCCAGCTTATTTCTTCACCATTTAAGCTCCAGAATGAGTTCGATATATACTAACACTGATTCACAGCAGCCATCAGCTCTCTTTTGATAGTATTATATCTACTACTTTCTATCTCAGCTATATAAGAATATAAATTTAAATCATATTTATATTTAAAATCAATTATATTAATAATTCAAAAGAATGTCAAGGATTTCTTAAAATCTTTTCTGCATCAGCCCAGAGGCGATCTAATTCATAAAACTCCCGTTCATCTTTATGAAAAACATGAACTATGATATCAGCGTAATCCATTAACACCCAACGAGATTCTCCCATACCAGCAATCTTTTTGGGATTTATCTCTTTTTCACTAAGACTCTCATCAATACCTCTAGCAATAGCCTTAACCTGAGTCTCAGAATTTCCACTACAAATTACAAAGTAATCAGCAATCACAGTTAAATCTTTTACATCCAATACTTCAATATCATTTGCTTTTTTATCATCAGCCGCTTTAGCTGCCATTAAAGCAATCTCTTTAATGCTTTTTTCCATAACTTTCTCACAACTCCTTATCTTCATCTAAATTATCCATACCAATAATTACAGAAATATCTTCATGTCTTTCTTCATCCTCTTCTAATGAAACAAACTCTAACTCTCCTCCCAACAAATCTCTAATTTTTTTTGCAATAATTTCATTTTCATTGTCAAAATACTGAATTATTGTCTTTTGATAATTATAATTATCAGCATTTGCTATTCTTGTAACATTAAAGCCATATTTTCTTAATTCAGAAGAAACTTCTCCTGCCTGTCCAGGAATACCATTACCATTAAGAATAGATAAATTATACTGTCCATTATATATATATTCTTTACTACGTATAAAATTATTAACCACAATCTCTAATTCTTTTTCATTTACAATCCAATATGCTGCCTGATTAAGATATTCAGGCTCCCCTGGCAAGGTAAGTGTCTCAAAATTATTAAGATCCATATCAGATAAAAGACGAAGAAACGGACTAATATCCTGTATAGGAATATTAGTGTTTACAGCCTGACGACTTTCATTATAAATTGCAGGTAATTTAGTCACTATATCCGGTCGTAAGACTTTCTCAATAACTGCCTTTATAAATTTCTGCTGTCTTTCCACTCGTCCAATATCAGCCATAAGAGGTTCACGATAGCGAACATACTGTAATGCCTTTTCACCATCTAATTTCTGTCTTCCTGCAGCTAAGTCTATATATAATCCTCCAGCTTTATCAACATAGTACATTCTTTCAGCTATATCTACTTCTACTCCACCTATTATATCTATGATTTTAGCAAAACCTTGAAAATCAGTTTCTACATAATAATCAATTGGAACTTCTAATAGATTTTCTATTGTAGCAACACTAAGTTTAGCACCACCAAATGCATGAGCAGCATTAACCCTATTCACACCTCTTCCTGGTATCTCAACTCTTGTATCCCTTGGTATAGATAAAAAACCAACATTATTTGTGTCAAGATCAATACTAGCTAATATTATAGTATCTGCTCTAGATGGTCCATAATCATCAAAACCAAGAACTAAAATATTTAACTTAGAACTAGCAAAAGGATTTTGACGTATAGCTCTAAAGTCGTTATTAAAAAAATAAATTAAAGAAGTAGATATAAAAGTTAATAATATAAGTCCACTAATCAAGAAAATTTGCACTTTCTTTTCTTTCATCAAAACCGCCTCCTTAAATAGGCATTGCGTAAGCGTAGAGTATTAGGATGAATAATTCTTTCTTTTTTTATATTGTACTGTATTGAATAGTTACATATTAAAATAATAGCTGAGTCTAGACCGTTTTCTAGTTCTTTTCTAATAATATCTGCCTCTTTAAAATTTCGATTTGGTTCAATATAATCTGCCACATATATAATTTGAGCTAACTTACCCATATCAGGACTACCAATAGTATGATATCTAATGGCTTCTAGAACCTCTCTATCATTAATACCCAAATTCCTTTCTACTAAATAAGCTGAAACAGGTGCATGAAGAAGATGTGGTATACTTAACTCATCATTATCAATTTTCCAATCGTCTAGTATTAAATCTGAAATTCTCTTCAATTCATTAAAACTTAATAATTTAGCATAATCATGAAGCAAACCCGCTTGCCTTGCCTTCATCACTGAGCAATTTTCTATATTAGCTATAATCTCTGCAGTATCAGCCACAGCTAGTGAATGAACAAACCTTTTCTCTGACAATTTATTTTTCAAGTCCAAAATTAAATCTGCTTCTTTCAAGTGAATCAACCTTTATATAATTTATATTTATGAATATAATCTATCACTGCATCAGGCATCTGATACCTTATTGATTTTCCTTCTCTAAGCCAGTTTCTAATTCTAGTAGAAGAATGATCAACAAAGACAGAATCCATAACATATATATTATCTTTATAGGGCTTATATCTTTCATCTTCAAAAAGAAGATCTATATCAAAGCCTGGACGAAGAGCAACTATAAAAGATGCATTTTCTATTAAAAAATCAGCCTGTCGCCAATTAAATAAATCTAGTAACGAATCTGCACCTATAATAAAGAACACTTCTTTAACTGTCTTCAAATCCAAAAAGTGCCTAAGTGTATCAACAGTATACGATTTTCCTTGTTTATCTAATTCATAGGAAGATAAAGCAAAATTACTATTATCCTCAATCGCTAATTTTAACATTTCCATACGATTTTTAGCACTAATAATTTTATTATTATCTTTATGTGGTGGTTGACCCGCCGGCATAAAAATAAGTTTATCTAAATCAAAGGTATTAACTGCTTGCTCAGCAATTAAAAGGTGACCATAATGAATTGGATTAAAAGTTCCTCCAAATATAGCTATATTTCCTAAGTGCATGCTTTGCCTCCCCAGATTAGTACATATAAATATATTATAATCTATGATAAGATATTATTCAAGTTTCATCTTCATTAAGATCTCTTATTTTTTTTGTAATATATCCTCCCATTTTTCCAGTTTCTTCTGCTGTCAGACCTGCCCAACCTACTTCCTTAATTTTATCCACTAAGCCCAATTCTTCTGCAACCTCTAACTTGAATTTTAACAAAGTATAATCGTCTGTTTTTCTATTTTTTTTGCTCATCAATCCAACCCCTTTGATAGCATGCTTTATATTATTGTATCTTAAGAATCAAATTTTATCACAAAAATTCTTAATTCTTTTTTCTTCTTCAATGCTTAAATCCATACTCCTAGATCGATTATTTACAAGAAACATAATTATATCTTTAACTTCACTACTACCTTCTTTAATTTCAGTCATCAATTCGCTACGAATTCTCTCAAGATCACTATTATTATCATTAACTACTATTTGAAGTTTTTCCATTTCCTGAACGTTTTTTTCTAATTCTTTCAGCAAATTCTTGTACAAGCCTTCATCAATCTTATCCATCTTTTCTTTTAAAACAGCAAGGTTCTCTTCGTGTTTTTCCCACTTATCTAAAAAAGATTTTAATTTTTCATTTATTTGCCACAATAACCAACCCATATATCCAAATAGACCCAATACAACACCTGTAAATACAGTACCAGAATGATCTATTAATGCTTTAATTACATATTGGTATAACATCAGTAAAATCCCCCTTTGGGATAAATTATATACATTATTTTATTCCAAGGAGAATTAATCCGTGTTTAATTATTGTACTTATAATTTATTTTATAACTTAGCTTATAGCTTAACTTTGATATAGAACCATTAAACTAATAGCAGGTGAAAATATCTCTGAGTTCTTTACAGTGCTATTTACTGAATAAATTATCTCATTTCCTGCTTTACAATCATCTACTACTACATTCCAAATCCCTTTATAAGGTAAAGAGAATGCCATAGGTTTTCGATTAGGATTATAACAAACTGCGATTCTACGCCAAGAATCACCATTTGCATACTCTTCCAATAGAAAAGCAACAGTGTTATTATTTGTTGGAAGAAAAGTAAGGCAATTGCGTATTTCTTCTGCATTTTTAAGCCTAAAAGCTGGATGTCTTTTTCTCAATTTAATTAAACCTTTATAATATAAAAAAGTATCATAATAATTTTTTTTACGTTCCCATTTAATTTGATTTACTTCATGACCAGCATTATAACTATTATGATTTCCATACTTAGTACGTAATATTTCTTCACCACCATGTATAAAGGGAATACCCTGAGATGTCAGGATAATACCCTGTGCTAGTCTATCCATTTTAATCCTAATTTCCTCACTATCATAGCTATTCGATTTTAAAAGTTTATCCCATAAAGTCAAATTATCATGGGAAGATACATAGTTTATTACTTCCCAGGGTTGTGATGTAAAGTCTTTTATTTGATCATTATAATCGATAGCTGCAACTACACCTCTTTTAATGCTTTCCTTTTGATGATGGCAACCTGAGACAAAACCATAACAATCACCATCATTATCTCCTTTAATTGCATTTCTAAAATGATCATTAAAAACAGCAATTTTCATGCCTTTTTGAGCACCTTTTAAAAATTGCTTATCTAATCTCAAAGGACTTACACCACCCGTCCAGGGTTCCCCATAAATAAGGATGGAAGAATCTATTGCATGTAGACTTTCCTGTATTTTTTTCATGCTTATCCTATCATGCAATGCCATCAAATCAAATCTAAATCCATCTATATGATATTCTTTAGCCCAATATTTTACTGAATCTAATATGAACTTTCTTACCATTGCTTTTTCAGATGCAATTTCATTTCCAGTACCTGAGCCATTTGAAAATCCACCATAATGATTCATTCGATAATAATAATAAGGAACAATTTTATTGAATGGAGAATTTAATGTATGATATGTATGATTATATACCACATCCATTATTACACCTATACCGTTTTGATGAAGGAACTGTATCATTTTTTTTAACTCAAGTATTCTAGTTTCATCAATAGGACTACTTGCATACGAACCTTCAGGTACATTGTAGAAATAAGGATCGTAACCCCAATTATAATCACTAGGAGAATTATCATCTACAGTAGCAAAATCAAATATAGGTTGTAGATGCAAATGGGTAATCCCTAATTCCTTTAAGTGACTTATTCCTGATTTAAGCCCTGAATCATTTACTGTATTTAATTCTGTAAAAGCCAGGTATTTTCCTTTAAACTTTATTCCTGAATTAGGCGATGATGAAAAATCAGCTACATGAACTTCATAAATAACAGCATCTTGAGGACTAGAAAGTTTAACTCTTTTATCTTTAGACCAATTTATAGGATCAGTTCGCTTAAGATCAACTATCAATCCTAAACGACTATTGGTCCCTACTCCCCTTGTATAAGGATCAAGAACCATATTTTCTATTTCTCCAATTATAACTTTATATATATAATACTTTCCATGTAAATCTCCAGTAATTTCTGTATTCCAAGTACCATTTATATCTTTTTTTAAATTTTGAATTAAGAATGGCTTCTCATCTTCTTCACAAGTATAAATAAAAACAATAATTTCATCTGCTGTAGGTGCCCAAAGCCTGAACGATGTTTGTTCTTTTGTACAGATAACACCTAAATCATCCCCATAATAACACTTTGTATCATCATGAACAAGCTCATTTGCCATTTCCAAATCAAATTTGCTGACTTTTAATAAATCATTCTTTTCTTCCATATTATCATTCCTCATTAACAGTTATTATCGCTTTTTTCCTGTCATACAATTAGTTTAACTCAAATAAGAAAAAAGATACCATTTCATTTGCTCTTTGGTATCTTTTAAAAACTTTTAGCCCATTATTCCATTTAAATAAAAAAGACCTTAATTTAATTTCTATGTGTAAATATCGGAAAACTCAATCTCTACTTGATTACTAAAATCATCCTTAATAACAACATCATATTTTTCATTTAAATAAGAATCATTATTCTTAGGAATACTTATAATAAATTCACTTCCTTTACCATGTTCACTCCTAAGTTGAATCTCACCACCATGCATTTCCACTAAACACTTAGCTATAGATAAACCTATACCACTTCCTTCTGCAGAACGTGTAAGAGATTCATTTGCTTGTCTAAACGGCTTAAATATACATTTTTGTTTTTCTTTCTCTATCCCTATACCTGTATCTTTAACTGTAATGTAAACATTTTCCTCATCTTCAGACAAATTCAAGCTTATTTGATCCCCTTTATTACTAAATTTAATTGAATTAGATAATAAATTTAGCAATATTCTTTCTAAATTTACTGGATCACATTTGATTTCTAGATAATCTATCTTCTTCTTATATATAAACTTCCTTTCTTTTTCTTCCATATGTTTTTTAACAGAATTATATATATTGTTTATTAGTGAAACAATATCACAAATCTCCATATTTAGATGATAATCATTTACATCCATTTTTGTTATGTCAATTAAGTTTTGCACTAATCTTGATAGACGATTAGCATTTTGCCTAATAGTACTCAATGGCATTTGTAATTTATTTTTATTACAAAAAACATTTTTTTTAAGATATAAGTCAATTAGATCTAATGAAGAAAATATTAAATTCAAAGGAGTATTAAATTCATGAGATATATTAATAAAAAATTTATTTTTTAACTTATTAAATTCTATTTCTTCTTGATTATGTACTATTTCCTCCCTTTGCTCTCTTATTATGTTTTCAAAAACTTTTTTATCGTTATATGATAATAAATAATAAATATACTTTTCATTCTTAGTAGGGATATTATGCAAGTTGACCCAAACATATTCTTTTGATTTTGTAATAAGTCTTAACTCTAGATTTAAATCTTTTATTTTCCCTTTTAAAAAAGCATTTAAAATATATTTATATTTTATTAAATCATCAGGATAAATTAATTTTTTAAAATCTATACTTTTCAATTCTTCTTTAGTATATCCTAAAATCTTTATAATAATATTATTAGCTATTATTTTTCCTTCCTTTTTCTTAGCTTCAAGAATATCACTCTCATCATTTTGCAAAGACAATATAATAAATTCTTCATTTTCATTTAATAAATCTAAATTCATCGCAAAATCACCCACGTTTTTACAAATATTTTTTTATTTTCCTTATTTTACTATTCTCCAAAAAATTAAAAACTCCTTTTTTTATTTTAAATTATTAAGCATATTTTTTGACTAGCTGTAAATTTTGCCAAGTTAATTAATTACAAGAAAGACTTTCGCGAATGATTTCCTATATATGCATAAAAAAAAGCCTTCCCCAAAATTTTAGGGAAGACGTTTTTACACAATATTAATTTAATGGTATTTAAATTCTATAACTTCTGCATCTAGATATTCTTTACCTATTTCTTTGCTTGCTTCTACACGATGATGACCATCAACAATATAATAATCATGGTCAATATTATAGACTTTTATTGCAGGTACGTTATTTAGATTCTCTAATAATTTCTTGATTTTTTTATACCTATATGACTCTTTATCAATTGATATACTGTCACCTTTTTGATAACGTCCTACACTTCCTACAATGTCATTAACATTGATTGGCATTGTCCCTTTATATGAACGGGACTTCAATTTTTTACCACATACTACATCATCAAAAGACTTATACCTGTCTTTTTTAAACACAGAAAATACGTTTAACATATTATCTCACCCCTTATTAACTTATAGACTTATAGATGTTGATTTGACCTATATAATATATTCCCATATCTCTTAATTATTCTTATCATCTTATTATATTATATAAATGGGAAAATATTATGTTTTTAGATCATCTCTTATACACATCTAAATTATAAGACATTTTGGAAAGAAAAGCAAGTATTTTATTAAAGAAATATCTAGATGCAAGTATACAATATGCCATGGGGACAAAAATTATTTTATAACATTATAATAAATATTATTATTTGTTCTAGATAAATAAGGCATATCAATTTGTATATTATTGCTGCTTCCTCTATACTCTACTTTAGCAAAATAATCACCGCTATCTACTACTCCATTATCATTTGCATCTATCCAGGCTACAAGATACTCAGAGTTACTAGCAGCTCTATTAAGATTAAAAGAACCATTATCCCTGGCATTCCTTACTTCACTATTTATATATAAATTTTCACCTTCTCTAATTGCTGTAAAAACTTTCGGATTAGCAATTTTTCTATTTAATAATGCACCATAGGCATCTACTAGACCATAACCATACTCATTATTTCTACCTGCACTACCTAAATCCCTTGCAGTGCTAGTAAGCCTTTCGCGAATTTCTTCAGGGTTTCTTACACCATTTGCATATAATAAAGCTGCAACACCACTCACATGTGGAGCAGCCATTGATGTCCCTATCATACCATTATAATTAGAAACAGTACGTCCATTATCATAATATCCCCAGGTACTAAAAATAGATTCACCAAAATTTCCACCTGGAGCTACTACATCTACTTCAGGTCCATAATTAGAATAACCTGCTCTAGTATTATTTCTTCCAACAGAGCCGACTGCAATTGTTTCCGGGAACGCTGCTGGATAATAAACCGTTGAATTTTCATTTCCTGTAGCTGCTACTACAGTTACTCCTCTTGACACAGCTTCTCTAATTGCTTCATGTTGGTGAGTACTACGACCATTACCACCAAAACTCATATTGATAACATTTGCTCCCTGATCAATGGCATAATAGATTGCTTCAGCAATATCCCAACTAGAACCTCCGCTGTTTCTTAATGCTCTAATAGGAAGAATACTTACATCCCAACTTACTCCGGCAACTCCGATATTATTATCAGTTACTGCACCTATTATTCCAGATACATGTGTTCCGTGACTACCGCCTTCTGCCCTTGTTGTTGTATCAGTAGGATCATTATTACTTGGTGAATATGACCTTATTGGATGTCTTCGTTCACCACCAACAAAATTAGCTCCCTGTAAAAGATTAGCTCTTAAATCTGGATGATCAGGTATAATACCAGTATCAATTACAGCGACAACTACTGAAGAATCACCTTTAGAAATATCCCAAGCTGCTTCCATATTCATATTTACCATATCCCATTGATAAAAATTATAATATTGATCTGATGGGATAGCAGTTGGATAGTATATATAGTTTGGTTCAGCCCAGGCAATATTATCTTTTTCATTATAATAAGCAATTAATTCTTCCACTTCTTTGCCTTCTGGTGTCTTATATTTCACTATATTAGCTTCATCTGTAGTTAATGAACTAATGCTAATCAGATTATTTTCTTTTTCAAAATCTTCAACTGATTGAGCTGAAATCATAGGATTGTACTTAACAATGATCTCTGACCCTTGATATAATGGTCGATTAATATTCTCATTAACAGGCAAAATCTCATAATCAAGATCTGCATCCTGACGTGATACTTCAGAACCACGAGTCTTATTATTAATCAATACTCGCCCACTAATACTTTCATATGATATATCAGATTCCTTTTCCTTGTTTTCAGAATCATCTTCTCTTTCATCTCTTGAATCTTCTTGATAATTATTTTCTCCTGACACTGGTATAATCAAGGTTTGCCCTACAAAAATCATATCTGAACTAAGATTATTAGCTTTTCTAATACTTTCAATACTCACATTATATCTCTGAGAAATTCTATACAAACTATCTCCTGCTACTACTGTATATTCAAAATTATTCCCATCTTCAATTTCCTCTTCATTTTCAGCATCGACAGGTATAACAAGTCGTTGACCAACAAATATAGTATCAGAGCTTAAAGCATTTGCTTTCTTAATACTATCAATACTGACATTAAACTGGCGGGAAATTCTATATAAACTATCTCCAGCTACTACTGTATATATCTCCTGATTATCTTCTCGAGGAACAGCAATTCTCAATGTTTGACCTGGGTGAATAGTATATGACTCCAATCCATTTAAGGCCATAATACTATCAACAGTACTCCCATGTTCCTGAGCAATTCTATATAGACTATCTCCTGCTCTAACTGTATAATCCACATATTGATAAGTTTCTAATAAATGAATCTCTTCTTCAGCTTGAATTGTAAAACTTGCTATAAAAAGTAATGAAAATATTATAAAAAGTATAAGTCCAAAATAAGTCTTGTTCTTCAATTAAATAGCCTCCTTTAATTTAATTAACACAAATAAATCCTATATTATATTAAGATAGTATATAAGTAATATAGGAACTTGAGCTTTTTCTATATTTTATAGAAACAATGCCCCCTTCCTAAGTATAAGATTAAAGTAATAAGATATAATTTAGTATATAAAAGTATATATAAGATAACATATATCATTATATATGATTACAAAAAATATTTATAGAAGAAATTATTGTAAATTAATAAAGCAAAAAAAAGACCCACATTTATGAGCCTTTTTCAAATTTTGATTTTTAATTATATTAGCTTTATAATTGTTTTACAAAAGCAACTTAGATAAGTGAATAATTCAAAAGCCACCCCTATATTCCCAAGATATCTTCAATTTCTTCTTTTATCGAATTACTGTGACACTTCCTGTCATGTCTTATTTCTTTTTTATCAAGATCTTGCAAGCCACGATGAATTGACATCCCAGAAATCTCTTTTAGCACTTTAAGATTTTCATATTCATTATCCTTCAAGTTAGCACTTAAGGCCTCTAAGACTGAAATAGCAAATTTATAAGGATTGGCAGTTGAATCAACAATTGTTATATGATCTCCAAGATTATCTTTTTGTTTTTTATATACTTTAATACCAACTGCAGTATGTGGATCTATAGTATAATCAAATTCCTTAAAAACTTCTTTAATAGTCTCTTTTGTTTCCTTTTCACTTGAATAGTCAGCTATAAATATACTATTGATTTTCTCCAGTGTCTCCTTATCTATCTCAAATCTTCCCTTGTCCTTTAGGTCCTGATACCATTGATTTATCTTAGCAGCATCTTGACCTGTTATCTCAAACAAAAAGCGTTCAAGGTTAGAAGAAATTAGAATATCCATTGAAGGACTAGTGGTTTTCATAAATTCTCTATCTATATCATAGGCTCCAGTTCTTAAGAAATCTGTTAGTACCTTATTATCATTAGAAGCACATAGGAATTTATTTACAGGCAAGCCCATTTTATATGCATAATATGCAGCAAATATATTACCAAAATTACCAGTAGGTACAGTGATATTTATCTTTTCACCACTTTTTATAGCACCTTCTTTTAATAGTGTCGCATATGAAGAAAAATAATACACAATTTGTGGAACTAACCTTCCCCAGTTTATAGAATTAGCAGAAGAAAACTGATATCCTTTTTCCTTTATTAGTTCATTAAAACTTTGATCAGCAAAAATATTTTTAACAGCTGTCTGACAATCATCAAAATTTCCTTCAACAGCAACAACTTCTGTATTCTCACCTTCTGTAGTTATCATTTGAGCCTTTTGTATCTCACTTACACCTTCATCTGGATAAAAAACGATTATTCGAATTCCTTCAAGATCTTTAAAACCTTCAAGTGCAGCCTTACCTGTATCACCTGAAGTAGCTACTAAGATTATTATTTCTTTGTCGTTTTCTACCTTTTCTATCGCTTTTACTAATAAGTGAGGCATTAATTGTAAAGCCATATCCTTAAAAGCAGCTGTTGGTCCATGCCATAACTCTAATACATAAAGATCATCTTTCAATTTTTTATTAATCACCATATCTTCAGCAGAAAAGTTACTACTGTTATAAGCAGAAGATACACAATCTTTTAGTTCTTCTTCTGTATAATCACTTAAAAAAGCATCCAAAACCTTTAAAGCAATCCCCTGATAATTCATTCTTTGCATTTTTTCTATATCTTCTTGAGAAAACTCAGGTATTTCTTCAGGTACAAATAACCCTCCTTTAGGAACCATACCAGTCCTAATAGCTTCTGCAGATTCTACTTTTTTATAATTACCCCGGGTACTAATATACTTCATATACAATACTCCCTTCTTATTTTCTTATATAATTTTATATATATTTTACCACACTTTAGTCTTAGTTAAAACTCTTTATCAATCCAATAAAATTCCTCCCATTTGAGCTTGACAGAGTTTAGTATAAAGACCACCTTTATTTAAAAGCACTTCATGTACTCCTTTTTCTTTTACTTCACCATCTTCCAATACAATAATTTGATTGACTTTCTGAATAGTTGAAAGACGATGTGCTATTACAATAGTGGTTTTGTTCTCCATAAGATTATCCAAAGCTTCCTGTATTAATAATTCTGTCTGTGTATCAACTGCTGATGTTGCCTCATCGAGAATAAGAATTGGGGCATCTTTTAATATAGCTCTAGCAATAGAGATACGCTGTTTCTGACCACCAGAAAGCTTTACACCCCTTTCCCCTACTTGAGTATCATATCCTTTTTCTAAGCCCATTATAAATTCATGGGCATTAGCAGCTTTTGCAGCACTTATAATTTCTTCATCGCTTGCTTCTGTTCTACCAAATAAAATATTATCTTTAACTGTGCCATTAAAAAGGAACACATCCTGTGAAACGATACTAATATTCTGCCTGAGTGATTTAAGTTTTACTTCTTTTATATTAAAACCATCAATTAGTATTTCTCCTGAGTTACTATCATAAAATCTTGGTATTAAACGGGCAATTGTAGTTTTCCCTACTCCAGTAGGACCTACAAGTGCTATTGTCTCACCTGCATTAGCTGAAAAACTTATATTTTTTAGTATAGGAATACCATCAACATATCTAAAATCAACATTTTTGAACTCAATATCGCCTTTAACATCTTTAAGATTAACTGCTTTATCTAACTCAACGATATCTGGCTCAGTACTTAAAACTTCAATTACTCGTTCACCACTGGCCAGGGCTTCCTGTAAACCTTCATTTATATTACCCATTGCTACAATAGGCTGATAGAACATATCAAGATACAGAAGAAAAGCTACTACGTTTTCTACAGGCATACCAGATCCTAAAGCCAATCTTCCTCCAAAGAAAATAACTACAACTGTTCCCAACCCTGATACAAACTGAATTGTTGGTTGGAAAGCATTACTTATTTTAAGAGCTCTTAAAATAGCAGTAGTATGTGCAAATATTCGTTTCATAGTCTTTTTGCTTGCTAGTCTTTCCTGAGTAAAAGCCTTAATCTCTTTAATACCTGTAAAATTATCCTGTAATACAGAATTTATATCTGCAATTTCCTTTTGTACATCTTTAAATAAAGGTCGTGATAATTTATTAAAATACATCACTATAATAAGCAAAAAAGGAATAGGAATCAGTGTGTAAAGTGTTAAAATAGGACTCATTGTCAATAATATAATAGATACTCCTATCAACATACAGACGTTAACTACAATTGTAGGTATGGCATGTGCAATTAAAATTTCAAAATTACGAGTATCATTTATTACTCTTGACATTAATTCTCCAGTCTGCTTATCCTGAAAATATTTAAGGGACAAGCCCTGAATAAATTCATATAAATGTTGTCTGATATCATTAAGAGCCCTCCATGCTGCATAATGAGAAACAAAGTTGGTTCCATATTGAGCCAAAGCTCTAAGTATGTAAACAATTACAACTACCAATGCAAGAATATTTATCCTAGCTAAACTTCCCTCCTGCCCAACGCCTTCAGTTATTGTTGCTATAAAGTTACGAATCAACCAAGGGCCAGCAAGGTTTGCTACAGTAACCATCAACATACTAAAACATGCTAAAATTAACAAATTTCGATAAGGTTTAATAAAACGAAATAAAGGTTTGAATTTCTTCATATAATTTTTTCCTCTCCTTGTACATATAAACTATAATAATTAGATAGATTTTTCGGCTCATTTCTTACTCTTTACCTGTAATACTTATTCTCCATTATCTTTTATAATCCTGCAATTAAATTAAAAGTCTTAGCTAAAATTCAAAAACTGCTAGTTAAATCAGCACTAGCAGTTTCTATAATATATTAATTTTAAATTCAAAGACAAGAAGTGATAGATAAACTTTCTGCTTCAGATATTTATATTATTTTTGATAGCCATAATATGCTCGGATATAAATATCTCTCAATTCACTAACTAAAGGCATTCTAGGGTTTGCTGTAGTACACTGATCTTCAAAAGCCAGATCAGCCAGATAATCTACTGCATCCATATATTCTTTTTCACCAATACCACAATCACGGATAGACAATGGCATCTCCAGATCCTGACTAAGCTGAATAATATTATTTATCAAACAATCAACACTTTCTCGAACATCATTACAGGGTAGGCCTAAATACTTAACTATCTCTGCATATTTTTCGTCTGCTAAATAATGTTCGTATTTAGGAAAGGAATTAAACTTCGTTGGTTTAGAAGCATTATAATCTATTACAAAAGGAAGCAATATAGCATTTGCCCTACCATGAGGTATGTGGAATTCTCCACCCAATTTATGAGCAAGACTATGGTTAATACCAAGGAAAGCATTTGTAAAAGCCATCCCTGCTATAGCTGAGGCATTATGCATCTTTTCTCTAGCCTCCAGATCTTCACCATTTCTATAAGACCTGGGTAAATAATCAAATACTAACTGAATAGCTTTCATGGCTAAACCATCAGTATAATCTGAAGCCATTACAGATACATAGGCCTCAATTGCATGTGTCAAAACATCCATTCCCGTATCTGCAGTAACACCAGCTGGTAAAGACTGAACAAATTCAGGATCAATGATCGCAACATCAGGAGTGAGCTCATAATCAGCCAGTGGGTATTTTGTTTCTCTTTCCGGGTCAGTGATTACTGTAAAAGAAGTAACCTCCGAACCTGTACCAGAAGTTGTGGGGATAGCTACAAGTTTAGCCTTTCTACCCAGTTCAGGATATTTAAAAACTCTCTTCCTTATATCCATAAACTTCATTCTTAAATCATCAAAGTCTGTCTCAGGATGTTCATAGAACAACCACATAGCTTTAGCAGCGTCTATTACAGAACCTCCACCTAAAGCAATAATCACATCTGGTTGAAAATTATTTATGGCTTCTACACCATTTATAACTGTTTGCACAGTCGGATCAGGCTCTACATCTTCAAAGATTGCTGAATTAACATAATTACGACCTTCTCTATTTCGTAAGTGATAAAGTGCCTTATCTACATAACCATATTCCATCATAGTCTTGTCTGTAACAATAAAAGCCTTTGAAATATCAGGCATCTTAGCCAGATATTGAGTAGAGCCAGGCTGAAAGTATATCCTTTCAGGTATTTTAAACCACTGCATATTGTATCTCCTCTTGGCCACCCTTTTCTTATTAATCAAATTAACCGCAGTAATATTGGCAGTTGTACTGTTTCGCCCAAAAGAACCACAACCAAGAGTCAAAGATGGCATTGTAGTGTTATACAAATCACCTATAGCTCCATGACTTGACGGCTGATTAACAATTAACCTTCCTGTATTTAATCTTCTAGCATATTCTTCAATTACACTGTCATCGTTGGAATGAATTACTGCTGAATGGCCCGATCCACCAAAATTAACCATTTCTACTGCCCTCTCAATACCTTCTTTTGAATCACTGACTCGATAACAGGCCAGAACAGGACTCAATTTCTCTCTGGAAAGTGGATAATCAGGACCCACTCCTTCTAATTCTACTACCAGTATTTTCGTATCTTCAGGTACATTTATACCGGCCATTTGAGCAATATTATATGCAGATTGACCAACTATTTGAGGATTCATCATTTCTTTTTCTTTATTAATAGCCACATCTTCTAGACGCTGTTTTTCCTCTTCCCTTACAAAATAACAGCCGTGTTTACTCATATAAGCTGTGGTAGCCTGATATATTTCTTCATCAATTATTACCGCCTGTTCAGAAGCACAGATCATCCCATTATCAAAGGACTTGGAAAGAATCAAGTCTGTTACTGAACGCTTTATATCCGCTGTTCTTTCAATATAGCAGGGAACATTTCCAGGTCCCACACCAAGAGCTGGTTTCCCGGCACTATAGGCAGCTTTAACCATAGAAGAACCACCTGTAGCCAGGATCAAAGAGATACCATCATTTTTCATTAAAGCCTGAGTAGCTTCTATTGACGGCTCTTCGACCCATTGAATACAATCTTCAGGAGCTCCAGCACTTATAGCTGCATCTCTCATCACTCTAGCTGATTCTACACTACATTTTTGTGATGAAGGATGAAAAGCAAATATAATGGGATTCCTGGCTTTAATAGAAATAAGGCACTTAAATAAAGTCGTCGATGTAGGATTAGTAACTGGAGTAATACCTGCGATAACTCCTACTGGCTCTGCAATTTCATAATAATCTTCTTCAGGATTGTCATTAATAATTCCTACTGTATCGATGTACTTGATACTATGATATACATATTCAGTAGCAAAGAGATTTTTTATAATTTTATCTTCATATACACCTCGTCCAGTTTCCTCTACAGCCAACTTAGCCAGTCTCATATGATTAGCCAGTCCAGCCATGGCCATTTCCTTGACAATTTTATCTACCTGATCTTGTTCCAGTTTAACCATATCCTGTAGAGCAAATTTGCCTCTTTCTACAAGCTTTTCAATCTTTGTAGGCACATCATCTCCAGCTATATCTACATTAGGTCTATACTGTTTCTTCTCATCATTTCTTACTTCTTCTTCTAAATTACCAGCTCTTTTTTCTGCCAAACGAGCTTTTTCTTCAATAGTCGTATTTTCTTCTATAATAGCAAATTCATTATCATGTCTATTGTTCATGTAAACCCTCCTTTGGCTTTAGTTTTTGTATTAATGTGTGAAAATATTACTTAAAAAAACTGTTCTTTCCTTTTCCCCAAGTTTATAATATAAATCAGCAATAAAACTAACACTACTTCTAATCCTTATTATATAGAAAAACCAGGATTTTTAATCCTGGTTTCAAATATTCATGTCTATTATATTTTCACATTATATAAAGTTTCTCCGAAAGAATAAGTTATACTTTCCAATCATTTAAAAACTCTAATAGAGCCTCTTTATTAGGACTTTTAGCATTTCTTACATAATATCCAGAGGTAGCCGTTCCCATCACTAAAGAAATTTGAACAGGCAGACCTAAAGACTGAGCAAGACAAAAACCAGCATTGAAATTATCCCCTGCTCCAGTAGTTAACATTGGCTTAGCTGTGTATGGACCAGGGGTTTCATAGTACTCTCCATTACAAAAAGCACTCGCTTTATCCACAGGATGGACAACTAAACAATAAATATTAAGTTCTTTAGCAACTTTTCTAGTCAAATCCTTTAGTTCATAAGCGCCATCTATTTTATTAATTTCTAAACCCAATACCTCAGAAATCTCAATAGCTTCTTTCAAATTCAAACCAAGTATTACTTTGAATTTTTCTTCAAACTTAGCTAATAAGTTCAAAGCCTCTATTATATCTTCGTCTGTTCTTTTTTCTGGGTCAGCCAGATCAAAAAATGCAATTCCTCCTCTATCTTCTCTATTCATTAGTGGAAAAACTTCATTAATCATCCCTTCCCATATGGTATTCATATATGGAACCATAGTCCAATTTTCTAAGCCTAATAAATCAGTTTCATCTAATAAAGAAGCTAATTTATCTAATTTAATTTTATTTTTAATATTATCCCAATTAATATCCTTCAACGACTCTAGTTTTCCTAACATTAATTTTCCATCTTCAAATTCTATAGCATCTGTATGGCCAGGATTAGCAATTGATATAATATTCTCACATCTATAAACCATATCTTTAAAAACAGAATGAACATCTCCATCACCTAAAGCACCGATATATGTAACTCTATTGCCATATTCCACTAAAGCATTAGCTAAAATAGGACCATTACCACCAAGCTTTATTTGCTTAGGTACCAGTTCAATATTTGCACTCAGACCTGCTGCTTTAAGAATTTTAGTCCCCAATTCATCAATTTTTTTCAAACGTGAGTATTTCTCAGCATTTTCTCTTTTATCTACAACATGAATTATTTCATCAACGAAACCATCAACACCAATCACAGCATTTACTTTTGAAAAATCATTATCGCTAATCTCATTAATTAATTGTCCGATATTTTTTACTAATTCATTGTTTGACATTAAAATCCCCCATTTCATTTTAAAATTAATAAAAAATTTAAACCTTTATCAAGTATATTCAAGAAAAGCAAATGATATCCTTCTCTTTTTAAATTAAGTACATTATATTATTTACTTAAAATTCTTAATTGCTTGAATGTTTTTATAATAAATTTCCTGTTTATCCGTTTATTAACGATCCCGGAGATATTTTCAATTTAAAATATTATGCTGACTTGATTAATAAGTTTCAAAAAAAATAAAAAGTGGTGATCACAATTATTTGCAATCACCACTTGATAGTTAATTTTTATCAATATAAATTATATCTCTCTTATTATTTCACTTTCAATAAGAGCATTATACTCTGATAAGTATCCATCATTCAGACAAGTCTCAATAATCTTGCGACCTAATGGATCAAGACCTTCTTCTAAGAACTGTTCAATACATTCTTTAAAGAAGCCATTCAAGATATCTCCACCTTTATCATAAGCTTCTTTACCTACTTCTTCCTGTCTGTGAACCTGCAAGAATTCTTTATCAATCTTTTGACCTTCAACAACTAAGTCATTAAGTGCATATCCTAGTAGTGGTAAGCGAGCTGGACTTAACTGATCTTCAGTAAACCAGGCTCCTCCTCTACGTGCAAGATATTCACGGGTAATCCATTCTGTCATAAATCCTGTCTTCCAGGCACCTACATGCTGGTTAGGAATTAATACATAACGTACATTTGGTGTCTCCAGAATTTGTTTTAATAATAGATTAGCCTGATCTACTTTTCTACCTGTAGCAAATGGCCAGTATGATCCTACACCCTCTGAGCTCATACCTTTACCTGTAATGATACTTGGATTGCCATGACCTCTTGGTGCTACTAGACGCCATAACCATGCTAATGCTGGAGGCAAGACATGGAATAAGCCCATAATACCGTATGTTGGATTTTCTTTAGTACATGGCGGAACTCTTACCCCAAAGCTTCTGATATCTATTGTTAATGGTTTTTTGATAACCCCTGGTACTATATCTCTTGGTATTACTACCCTTGGGTTAGGACAAGGCTCATCTGGAGCATCCATTGTTGGCTCCCAGATTAGAGCTGTACTTCCTGCTGCTGCATCTACATTTAAGAAAAATAATGGTTCTTTATTATTTATTGTTCTTTCTTCTAAATGAGGGTCTGTCCCATATTCTGTTATATGGTCTACCCTAATAAACCAGGCATTTTCTGCATCCATAAGGGTTAACTTTCCATCATCTTTTTGTAAAGATTTTGGACAAGCGGCCATATCATCAGTCATTGGTCTTAATTCACAGGTTTGCGGTAATGTTAAACGCACTTTCTCTCCATTTACTACGTTTTTACCTAATAGTAAACGACCATCTTTTTCACGATGTACTGCTTCTAACATCTCACTCTTTCCTCCACCACTGGCTCCCTCATGTGAGATACTTACATGATTTCCATATGGTGTTACTACCTGAACGGCTGAACAATGTAATGTTACCCAGTCTTCTTGCTCTCCCTGATGCAAGAGCATACCATAAACACCTTTTTTAGCACTTGGACCTGGATATAGATTGTATGAGAACAACTCATATTTCTTAGGAAGTCTATTATGAACAACTACCTGTTTTCCATCATAATGTGTATGACGGAAAGGTGGTGCTACATAGATAAATGCTTCTGGTGAAAAATCATCTTCTAATTCATTTGAATCTTTAATACCCTGTAATAATGACAAGCCAAAAGCAAAGAAACCAGCATTAGCAGGTGCTATTGCCATAGCATCTACTCCTACTCCTCCCATACCTGTTTCAAAGAAGAATATTGCTAAATCTTGACCTTTCAACCATTCAAAGGTTTCTTCTCTAGTTTTATCAAAGTCTTCTCCAAACCTATCTTTGTATCTAACTTTATCAGTTACTTGATCATCAGCAATCACCATACAATTGGGATCACGTCTGCGCATATATGGTTCCATATAATTTGCAGAGATTCCATTTTTGACTTTTGCTACCTGTACTTCTAAAACCTCTCCCTGACCTGGAACTTCATATTTTACTTCATGAATTCCATTTACTTCATCTTTACAAGATAGTTCAACCAAGTCTGCTTTACTATCTGCAATTACATATGAAGGACAGGATTCCAATAAATCAACTACCTCTTCAGGTAAATTTAATTTTGCTAATTTTTTCTCTAATGCCATTTTTTTCATCCCTTCTTTCTACATGAAAATATTTAATTCCATAATTTGTAATAAGTTTGTCTTTATATGAAAAAAAGCCAGCAGATACTAGCCTTCCCTCAAATATGAAATATGAGATCTCTCTTTTGAAGCCTAAGTATTAACTTAATAATATTATTAAAGACATTAAAATACTATGCTTATATGGAATTCAAGTTTTTCCCGCTTAATTATAACATGTAGCTAATAAATATACAAAGCCTTAATTACTTGTCTATAGAATATGACTTTAAAATATCTCCTGTTTCCAAGCTTAAAATACTTATATCTCCGTTTTCCATCTTAGCTATGCTTGGCACTTTGTTTTCCTGCTTTGGTAAAGACATACTACCAGGGTTTAAGAGAATAATATCGTCCACTTTTTTTAGCTCTGGTAGATGAGTATGTCCATAAATCAATATATCTGCTCCTAAACATTTAGCGAAGTCAATTCTTTCATCCTCAGTCTGATGTTGATATCCATGATAAATTGCTATTTTTAAGTCATTATCTATTAGGATACTATATTCAGAAAGTGGATATGGCAATACCCAATCATCAACCAAAGAATCTACATTACCCTTAATTGCAAGAAAACCTAGAGGACAGTTATTAATTTTTTCAACTAAGCCCTTTGTGTTATAACCCTCAGGCAATGGATTTCTAGCACCATGATATAACAAATCCCCTGCATGTAAAATCATATCCATATCATCATAATATTTTTCAGCCTTTTGCCAAGCTTTCAAGCTACCATGTGTATCACTTAAAATTAGATAATTCATATAATCATCTCCTCTTTATAATTTAATTTGATCCTACTCAGGACAATATCCAACTATAGTTCACGCTTATCAAATTTTCTGATAATAAGATCTTCAATAGAAGTTTCAGAATTAATTATTTATAAAAGCCTCTTCAAGAAACTGAGTATGCTAAGAATGATTTGTATAATTTTTCAAGAATTCAAGATAATATTAAATAACAAATATAAACCAAAAAGGGTGTTTAAATTGCTTAAAGTTAATTTTTTAAACTCTAAATTCTTTGATTCAATAAAAGAAAGTGGATGTCCTCTATGTTTTCTAGAAATAGATTTCCTTGAAAAATATATAGGCGAAATTATTTCAGAATACAACTCTGACAATAATGTTATCAGTAAATTTAAAAAATCATACGGGTTTTGTCCAGAACACAATAATATATTAATAAAATTACTAAAAAAAAATTACCACTTAAGTAAATCTTCCGTTGCAAGATTATACGAAAAAACTATTCCTTTATATCTTGACTCCCTAAAGAAAATAGATGATAAAGATAATGTCTTAAAAAATATCTTACTTAAACTTAATAAAAAGAATAAGTCTCACAAAAGTAAAAATGAATGTATGTGCTGTTCGGCCGTAAAAAAAGAAAACGATAATAACATTCTAACCTTAATAGAATTATTGAATGATGATTATTTTAAATCTGAATATTACCGTAGTGACGGTATATGTATCCCCCATTTTAAGAAAAGCTTAGATTTTATAGAAGAATCAGGTATAGTCTCTCCAGTTAAAGACTTTATAATTAATGATCAAAAAGAACGTTTAGAATTATTGGAGTATCGACTTGAATCTCTAAACGATAAAAAAAACTTCTATAATAATGAAATTATCAATGAAGAAGAAGCCAAATCCTGGTATGAAGCAATTTGGCGTTTCAGTGGTTGCAAGTTCTAAAAATATACAATAAACAAAATTTGAAATATAAATATAGATTAAGAAGCAAGCTATTTGCTTGCTTCTTTTTGAAATAAACTAAAGTTTTTTATTCGTTCAAAAACCTCTTTTACAGGAATTATATCATTTATTTTTTCTATTCCTTTACCTGTAAAAAATACACCATTATCCTGATCACCTATACGTGCTTTTAAAAGAGTTTCTCTTATACAATATTTACGATTACAATGTTTAAGGCAATTTACACAATTTGCAGGTCGAGGTGCTTTGCCTTTTTGAATTAGATCTACCAACTTACTTTTGATGGCATTAGCCGGAAAACCTGCCGAACTCATTATTCTAATAACATCACTTTCACGAGCTTTAACAAGTAAATCTTTGAATGTATCAGAAACATCAGATTCAAAAGTTGCTAGAAAGCGTGTTCCCATTTGTACACCATCAACACCTATATCAAACATCTTTTTGATATCTTCAGGGTTAACTACATCACCCGCTGCTATCACAGGAATACTGACTTTTTCTTTTACTTTCTTTACAATATCCCAACTATCTTTATCTGTACCTAGATGACCACCAGCATTTCCACCCTCTACTACAACTGCTGAAGCACCTAATTTTTCTGAAATTCTAGCCAACTTCAAAGATGATACAATAGGTACAATAGGTACATTATTGTCTTTAGCAATGCTAAACATATCTCTAGAAAAACCCGCTCCAGAAATAACCATGTCTATACCTGAATCAATAGAAGTCTTCAACAAGTCAAGAAAACCTGTAAAAGCATACATGATATTCACAGCCAATATACCGTCTGTCATATCTCGAGCTTTTTTAATTTCACTAGATAACTCATTTTCTGTTAGAGCAGATGCACCAATAACACCTATTCCTCCTTCATTAGCTACAGCACTGGCTAATTTAGCCATCGAAACTTTAATAGCCATACCACCTTGAATAATAGGATACTTTGGTTCAAAATCCGCAATTTTTAATTTGGGAAAATTCATTTATTCACCTCTATTATAATTTGATATATAGTAATATTTTCATTAATATTATTACCATAATTATCATTTTTTATAAATATGATAATTATCATATTTTACTGTTATTCTAGTATAACACATATTACATAAATAATAAAACCTATGAGTAATTTTCCCATACTATAAATAATCTAAAAGAAACACTTAATTAATTTCTTTAATATCATATGGTGTCAACTGATAAACATAATAATTTAGCCAATTACTATACAATAAACTAGCATGACTACGCCAATTAAAAATTGGTTTTTTCTCAGGATCATTTCCTGGGAAATAATTACAAGGAACATCTATATCCATGCCTTTGTTTACATCTCGTAAATACTCCCCTTTGAGGGTTAAGCGATCATATTCAGGATGGCCTGTTACAAAGATCTGCCTTCCATCTTTGCTAGCTACAATATAGACACCAGCTTCCCTGGAAGTCGATATTATTTCCAAATCTTGATGTTTGTCTATATCTTCTCTTTTAACTTCAGTATGCCTAGAATGTGGCGCATAAAATACATCATCGAAGCCCCGAACTAGTTCTGAATTCTTCTTCTCAACAGTATGTTTATATATGCCAGAAATCTTAGAACCTTTTTCAAATTTATTTATTCCAAAATGATAAAACAAAGCAGCTTGAGCACCCCAACAAATATGAAGGGTAGAGTAAGCATTATGTTTACTCCACTCCATTATATCCTTTAATTCATCCCAATAATCTACTTCATCAAAGCGAAGTCTCTCTACTGGAGCACCTGTAATAATTAAACCGTCAAACTTTTCATCTTTAATATCAGAAAAAGTTTGATAAAAATTAGCCAAATGCTCAGCTGATGTATTTTTCGATCGATATGTCTCTGGATGTAATAAAACAACATCAATTTGTAAAGGAGTATTTCCAAGCAAGCGAAGTATTTGAGTTTCTGTTTCAATCTTAGTAGGCATCAAATTTAAAATGGCAATTTTCAAAGAACGAATATCCTGATGAATTGCACGATCTTCATTCATTACGAAAATATTTTCTTTTTTTAATACCTCAGTTGCTGGTAATTTATCTGGAATCTTTATTGGCATGATAACACTCCTTCCTTTTTTTAATTACTTGCTGCATCAAGTGCTAAATCAAGTTCATTTATCAAATCACTTAAACTTTCAATTCCCACTGATAATCTAATCATATCATCTGTTATACCAGACTGCTTTTGCTCCTCTTTACTCAACTGTTGGTGTGTAGTGCTAGCTGGATGAATAGCTAAAGAACGAGCATCACCTATATTAGCTAGATGAGAAATAATATCAAGACTTTCAATAAACTTCTTGCCAGCTTCCATTCCACCTTTTACACCAAAAGTCATAATACCAGATGCACCTTTGGAAAGATATTTCTTTGTATTTTCATATGTTTTATGATTTTCTAAACCAGGATAATTTACCCAAGTAACTCTTGGGTCTTTCTCCAAATATTTAGCAATTTCCAGGGCATTTTGACTATGCCTTTCCATTCTTAAGCTTAAGGTCTCTAAACCTTGTAGCAATAAAAAAGAATTAAAAGGACTAATACAGCTACCCATATCTCTTAATAAACCTACTCTAGCTTTACCTATATAAGCTGCAGGTCCAAATTGCTCATTATGTTTGATACCATGATAACCAGGATCAGGCTCAGTTAATCCAGGAAACTTACCATTATCCCAATCAAATTTTCCTGCATCAACAATTACTCCTCCAATTGAATTGCCATGTCCTCCAATATACTTTGTTGTAGAATGGATTACAATATCAGCACCGTGTTCAATTGGATTACACAAGTATGGAGTAGCGAAAGTATTATCTACAATAAGTGGGATACCATTTTCATGTGCAATTTCAGCTAGTGCAGAAAAATCAGGTACAACTAATTCTGGATTACCAATCGTCTCTACATATAACGCCTTTGTTTTTTCAGTAATTTTATCCTTAAAACTATCAGGATCTGTAGAATCAGCAAATTTAACATCTATACCCAAATTACTAAAAGTATATTTAAATAAGGTATATGTCCCACCGTATATAGATGAACCACTGACAATTTCATCACCCTGACCAGCGATGTTTAATAAAGCTAGAGTCTCAGCAGCCTGTCCGGAAGATACAGCTAAAGCAGCAATACCCCCTTCTAAAGCAGCCAGCCTTTTCTCCAATACATCTGTAGTTGGATTCATAATTCGGGTATAAATATTACCTGCTTCTTCTAAGCCAAACAAACGAGCAGCATGATCTGTATCATCAAAAACATAAGAAGTAGTCTGGTAAATAGGAACAGCCCTAGCACCTGTAGCCGGATCTGGTTCCTGTCCTGCATGAATAGATAAAGTATCAAAACCCAATTTCTTTTCAACCATAATTAACAACCTCCATTTTTGTTTTTGCACTTAATTTACCCTCATAAATCAAAGATTAAACTCTTAAGCAAGTTAATATAAGCTATTATTGTAACAACCTTTTTTAGCAGCCAACGGGTTTATCCCATAGTTAATTTTGTATTCATTTAGCTTAACTTTTAAGATTAATTATAAGGAAGCATTAAAAACGGAATCCATAAGCAGAGTTTTTTGTGACGTTTATTAATCTTAAAAGTTGACTTCATTATACAAAAAAACTCTTTCCTTAAAAGAAAGAGATTTATAAAAAAATCTTATCTTTCAGGATCCTTTCTCCTGCTGGATTTAGCACCATGCGTCTTCAATATGTAAAACATTAAATATGAAGCTGGTTGCCGGGTTTCATCGGGCCAGTCCCTCCACCTCTCTTGATAAGGGTAATATGCAATTTTCATTTTTATTATAATACCATTTTCAAAAAAACTTGTCAAGTAATCCTATTAAATTACTTGACATTATTTTTATTCCGATATAATACTTCAATCCCTCTTTCTTCTAAGCTCTCTATTATTTCATCAATTTTTCATGCTCTACTGTCTTTATTTTTTTATTTAGTTTTCTTTACTAAAAAGATTACTGGCTTTAGATATTTCTAAGTTATTATTCTTCCATGATTTTTCTTTTACTCTTACCATATCTAATCTTTCATGAGGTAATTCATATAAAAATCTTGATGGCATTTGTTGTTTCATCTGCCCATTATTATTAATTGCTGTATTTGAATAACTCATAAACAAAACCTTTTCAGCCCTTGTCATAGCAACATAAAGTAATCTTCTTTCTTCTTCAACAGCATAAGGGTTTTTACCGCTCAATTGATCTTCAAGACTCTTTTGATGTGGAAATACATCTTCTTCTACTGCTAAAATGAATACCACAGGAAACTCTAAACCCTTTGAAGCATGAGCTGTCATCACTTTGACAGAATTATTATTCTTCTCATCCATTTGATCCTGTCCACTTAGTAATTTATTAATTAATAAATAATCATAAAGATTTTTGTCAGGATTATACTTTTGATAATGCTTAATATCATCAAAGAACATATTGATATATTTTGTTCTTTCAGCTGGCTTATCTGAAGAATCAATAATTTTATCTTGAAAATCTACTATTTCAAATAGTTCTTTAACCTTTTCATAAATCGATAGCTTTCTTTTACTCAAATTTCTCAAACCATTAATAACTACTCTTTTGAATTCCCTAACATTTCTCCCTTTTTTATCTCCTATACCATGAACAACCGTAGGATTATCAAAGACGTCTATAATAGGCATATCATTTTCAATAGCATATTTGTTCATTTCACTTAGTAAGATCTCTCCAACACCCTCAGCCTCTATTTTAAAAATTCTTTTTAAAGCTAATCCATCATTTGGATTTACTAGAAGCCTTAAGTAATTAACTAGATATTTTATCTCTTGCCTATCAAAAAAGCTTACACCACCAATTAATTCATAGGGAATATGAGCCCTGGGCATTTCTCTTTGTAAGTAAGTTGATTGAAAGTGACTGCGACAAAGTACAGCAATATCATCATAGCTATAATTATAATAATTAACAAGGTCATTAATCCTTTTGGCAACATAACGAGCTTCAACAATTGGACCAGCTGTCTCAGCCATAAAAACTGGTGCACCATTATCTTCTTCTGTCCAGACTGCTTTATCCTTGTTTTGTGTATTATTTTTTATAAGTGCATTTGAAATACTAATTATATTTTTACTACTTCTATAATTTCTTTCCAGTTTAATAATATTTGCACCAGGATAATCTTTTTCAAATTCTAGAATATTACTAATATCCGCTCCTCTAAAAGCATATATTCCCTGCCAATCATCTCCTACTACAAAAATATTATTCTCTGGTTTTGCTAAGAGATTACTAATCTTATACTGAGCATGATTAACATCCTGATATTCATCAACCTGAATATAACGAAACATTTTTTGATAGTTTTCTAATATATCAGGATTGTCTAAAAATAATTCAATAGTCATTTTTATTAAGTCGTTAAAATCAAATGAGTTATTATTAGCTACTACTCTTTCATACTCACGATATACAGCTTGAATTTGTTGATAATAAATTCTTGAAGCTTTGTCTTTCTTAGCATAATTCTTTAGCAATTCATCGGGTTTTAGCAAATCCATTTTCGCTTTTTGTATTACACTAAAGACAATACGTGGATCATATTGCATATTATCCAAATTATATTCTAATATTATATCCTCTATTATATCTACTGAATCAGCAGTATCATATATAAGACAGCCATCTACTCGATCAATTTTATCTAAATTATCACGTAAAATCTGTAAACATATACTGTGAAAGGTCCCTATCCACATATCTTTAATTTTTTCTTTTCCTAGCAAATTTGTGATTTTCCGTTTCATATCCTTAGCAGCTTTATTTGTAAAGGTAACTGTTAATATTTCTTCAGGATTAACACCATTTTTAATCAAATTAGCAGTCCTATAAGTTAAAGTCCTTGTTTTACCACTCCCAGCACCTGCTAGCACAAGCACTGGTCCATTTAAGGCCTCTGCCGCTTCCCTTTGTTTATTATTTAAATGCTGTGTTAAGTAATTCATTGATACTCCTTTCACTAAATACAATTTCAATATTTATCCCATAAGTAACTAGTACTAAAACTCCCAGACGATTATTTTTTCAAGTGAGAGATAGCAACTTTTTTATTATATCGTATATAGGCTTTCATTTACAAGTATTTTAAAAAAACAAAGATAAACTAACTTTTTAAATCCCTTTTATAATACGATGAAAAATTTGCCTTCTTATTTTAAAGAAAAAACTGGCTAATATCTCAAATTAATTTTATAATAATACAATATTAATTTGTCAATACTAAATATATGTTAAGTAGATTTATTATCTATGGACTTATTGGATGGTGTCTTGAAATATTTTGGACTGGTCTAGGCTCAATTATAAGAGGAGATGCAAAACTACAGGGTTGGACATATTTATGGATGTTTCCTATATACGGTATGGCCGTTTTTTTAGAACCTGTACATAATTCAATTAGAAGCTGGCCTATATTATTACGAGGAGGTGTCTACACTCTTTTTATTTTTTGTATCGAATATATATGTGGTTGGATTTTGAAGAGAACCATTCAGGTCTGTCCCTGGGATTATAGCAAAAGTCCCTTTGCCATAAAAGGTTATATAAGACTGGATTATGCTCCTGCCTGGTTTGTAGCCGGACTGTTATTTGAAAGACTTCACGATTTATTAAAAGGGTTAATATAAAAATCTCCACAGTGAACTGACTCCTATCACAGTGGAGATTTTTATATTAACAATCTTTAGAATATCTTTTCATAAAATAAAAAAAAGCTAGCACAAAATTATTTTAATAATTCTTTTTCTATCTTTATTAACTCTTGATAAGTATTCTGAGATAATGAAGAAACTAAACTTTTTCTTTGCTTTAATCCCATTTCTATTCTATTTATTTTATTTCTCTTTTCATTTAGCTTATACCAACTATATTTTTTACTGTTATAATAAAGATCAAAATCCACAAGGCGTTTTCCCTGCTCATTATATTCCAATCCCATGAGAATCTCCTTGATTTCTTTAGGACTTAAAAATGTAAATAAACGAATTTGATAAGCGGGAACGGACATCAAAGCCAGCGCATGATCCTGAGTCCAGGTTTCACCTAAGATAAAACCTGCTTCTAAATCAGAAAAGCTTAGAATTAATCTCTCATATTGCTTTTCATACATATCTTCAGAGTCATAGATGTTTATCTTCAACTCATACCATTCATAATTATCTAATCCTCCAGTAATATAGCGTACACTATCTCTCCTTAGTTCCTGTAAAAAAATATGAATTGGCCTAGATACCAGTAAAATATCCTTAATAAACTTAAGTGAATTCAACTTATTTCTTAAAGGCTCTTCTGTAAAACTTATAATAGTATCTGTAGAAGCCCCCATATCAATACCTTCTTCTAAATCTACTTTTTTAGCATTATATCTTTTTTTTATTTCTTTAATTATCTTATCTCCATCCTTTGGTATTCGCATAACAACTTGACCTGCACCAGATTCAACTTTTTTTAAATAGCTAGAAAAGCCATGATTTATTATTTTTTCAAGAACAAAAAAAGGACTGGCTTTTAAGAATATAATACTACTAGTGTCTTTTACCCTAATCTTATCACTTTCACAGTTAGCCAGGAAAATAATCGTATCATCTTCTTCCCCATTTTCCAAAGCATTAGAAAGTTCTGTCAATTTCCCATCCAAAAATTCTACTAGAAACTTCTCCACGGGTGATACTTTTTGAGCACAAAAGAATAGATAAGCAGGGCCTTTACGGACAAAATTCATATAAATTCCTCCTTCAAGGTAATTTTAAGTTTTTATACTTCCTTGCACTATCAGTCTGCAATGGATAAGAAATCTGATGAATTTCTAAAGAAGGTAATAATATTATATTTATATTCAATAAACCATTTAAAAATATTCTATCATTATCTTCAAACTCTATATTTTCAAGAATTTTATTATTATGACCATATAGGTTCACAGGAGCCTGATTAGATAATCTTTCCATATGATGAGCAAGACCAAAATTAATATCTTCGATCCTTAGAATGCTACCCTCACTTATGATATCTGCTGATTTATTGATTTTTGATAAAAGCTCTAAAGAATCATGATTACCTGCTATTATATATTTCTTTATTTTTTTTCTTTTTTCAAAACCCTCTATTAATTTTTTTAATCCTCTCTCATAAAAACGTAAAGGTGCTCCTACTCCTATTTTAACATTATCAACAAGATCCCCTGTATGGATAATATAATTAGGTTCTAATCTATCAATAAGCTTAAAAATAAAAGGATATATACAATCAGGAGTGTCACTGATATGTAATAATATTTTTTCATTTGTCATTTTAATATCATCTAGAACATATAGACGATCAATTAATTTTTTATATGCTAAATTAAATTGCTTTAAAAATTTTTTTATCTTAATTCATCTCCTTATTATCTTATTAAGTTATAATTATATCTATATTATATATCTTTTAATCAGTTCTTTCAAGAATTGGCAAACATTCATTTTCTCTAAACTCATTCTTTTTTTATATGTAAACCTAGAAAACAAGAAGCTTACAAAATCTATATATTTGCTATAATAGTTTTAATATACTTCCTGCTTAGCCATTTGCTAAATGAACGTTAAAAAAGCAGCAACCCCGCATGGAAGGCTATGAATGAAGTTATGGCTAAGCAGGCTTTATGCAATAAATTCATCTGCGAAGTTTGAGTTCTTAAGTTAAATAAAAACAGGACTGCTATTTTGTACATGATATGCACCAAATAAACAGCCCTTTATTTTAATTATACATCGTAATAGCAGTGTTCCTTATAATTGAAGTACGAACCCTCAAATGAACGAATTAAAGAAGTATATACCCTTATATCTAATTTGTTTTTGCCTTGCTTTAATTCTTTTTTATTAATTTTTACGCAACGAGGTTGCCATAATACTTTGTGGTATTCACTGTCATTTATAGAAATTTCACTTGCTTCATTAAATTCTTCGGTGTGTTCAAGTTCTAAATAAATAAAATCACTATCAGGAAGATCTTCAAGATGAAAATCTGTAGTATATTTAATTTGTCCAGAATAGTAAGGAATTAAATTATCTTTATATTTCTCAAAATAAGCATTATCTTTAGCTTCTGAAATTTTAATTGGCTCTAAGTTTACACCAAAATCTCCAGCTAGATATAGTGGATTTATTAATCCATCATTAGCTTTCTTGGTATCAATTTCTATTCGAATAATATTTTCTCCTAATTCTATATGCTCTGTAATGTTAATTCCCAAAGTTCCTCTCACATGAGAATTACTTTTTTGTAAATCCTCTTTTCCATATGCAGTAGAACCATTAATAAATATCTTCCAATCTCCTTTGATTGATTCAGGTTCTATCAATAATTCAATCTCACCCTGATAAGTATTTTCAAATTTAAAAGAGTATTGTAAAGACATTTCAGGATATAATAATTCTGGTTCACTTCCGAAATAAGTTTTATTATCTGGCTTAAATACAAACTTACCCTCTTCTAATTGATTGCTCAAAGGAATTGCTTTTACTTTTGCTTTATTAATCGCTTTCTTATTATCATCTAAAAGGGCTAATTCCCAATTATACATTCGTAATAAATTTTTATTTCCCAATTCTAGCTTTGATTTATTTGATAAATTCACTTTTATAGTAGGATAATTTTCTTCTTCGACTTTAATATCATCCACTTCTTGTACCAATATTGACTCATAAGGCTTAATTCGTCGTTTATAAGTATCTTTATCCTTAAACAAATAAGAGCTATTAGTATCTTCCAAGGGTATTTCTGCAATTTTATTATCTGTATTTAAATCAAGAAGATACTCTTTATTTGTAGTATTTAGTATAAACCAAATAGTTTTATCTTTTGATTTTCTTTTTACAGTATATATTCCCGGTATTTCTTCTTCTTGATGAGTAATACTTAAAGATGGTTTTACTATATTCCCTAATTCGTCTAATAAATTATCTTTATATTCCGGGGTAAGTTCCAGAATTTGACCACCAGCCTCTTGATAGCTTTTTAGAAATTTAGATAAGCGTTCTTCTTTAAATGGCATAGAAGGTACAATTATTAACTTTATCTTAAGATCTTTAATTTTAAGAATACCATCTTCTATTTTCCCACTTTCAAGAATATCTGTATCTACTATATGAAAATCTATATGATTATCCATTAAAGTATTTATTAGTTTTTCATAATCCTTAAGTTCTTGCCTGGATGGAAGGCCACTGTTTGGATCAAATACTAAAGTTTCAGCATCTATATAAGTGTCATTAAATTTCTCTGCTATTAGGTCAACTCTATCACTTAATTCTTTAAAGAAAGACCAATATGGCATTTGGAAAAAGAAGGATGGTGGTGCATCATGCTTTTTCAAAGCATGTGTACTATAGAAAAAACCGTGTGGTACAAGATATTTTATTCCGCTAAGAAGTAAACCTTCGGCGATTATTTTAGCATCCTGTAATGTCCCACTCCAACCAATACTATGATAACATTCACAAAGAGATCCTTCTTTTTCATAAAAATACGCAGCAGAGGAAGTAGCCTTTGCATTTCCCCTAATAGTTGAACCTAATATGTCCAGTTTAGCACCTGCTTTGGTATGCCCTGGTTCACAACCTGGAATATCCATGTACTTTAACTGTGATAACCTTAATGATGGTTTTTCTCCACAATAATTTACTTTATTTCTTTGACACCATTCTTTAATAGGCTTTTCAAAAGAATTTATAAAAAGCTTATACTTTAAATTAAATAAATCTGATGACACTTTTAGAAATTCAGGGTGGTTTTCGTCTTGTAAAACATGTAAATATTCACACAAGTTATAATCGTATTCTTTTAGAAAAGCTTCTGGAATACAATTAGACCAGCTTGGCTCAATTTCATCCACAAATATTGATTTAATCCTTTTACCAAATAGATTTCCATAACGTTTTCTATAACGTTCATGAGTAAGTTCCACAAAGTGTTTAACCGCTTCTGGATTAAGTATATCAACAAAATTATACCAATACTTATGATTCTTAACTTCAGCTTGAACACTTAGGAATATTTTATATTCCCCCTCTTCAAGCTCTATTTCTAGAGTAGGAGTAGGATTGCTAGCAAAATAGCGTTTTTGATTATAATCGGTAAGACCATTTACAACATAAGAATCTTCAGCTAGAACAATTCCAATGTGATCCTTAAGTTCAATTGCCTGCTCATAAGAAATGCTTCCTCCTATAATTGGAAAAGCTTTCGCTGACAATATTTTTCCTTGAGGTAAAGCTAAGCGTATTTTACCACCACTCACATTATACGTCTTTTGAATTAAACTTGTTGCATAATAATGAGGATTCCCAAGTGTAACCTCACCACCTGCAACACCACTTGGATATGGATATTCATCATAAAGTAAGACATCTAAATCATATTCTTCTGCCGCAGCAATAGCTACATCAATCATTTTAAAAAAGGCCTCTGATAAATATGGTTCCTGTAATCCCTGACGGGGATGAATATAAAAACCTTTTATACCTTTATCATACATCTCCTTAATTTGATATCTTATTTCATCTGCATCTAATTTATCGTTCCAAAACCAAAATGGATAAAATCCAACGTTACTTGCATTTTTCATTATCCACCACCCTATTCCTTACATTAATTTTATATTTATCTAAGATTTCTATTGAAATAATTAAATGTTTTTTTATATCAATAGTAATTAATTAAATTCATTTATCTTTAATCATTTTTTATTAAATATATATTAGGCTCTACTAAATCATCCATATCTGGGCCAATATAAAAGCTGGTATGTGGGGGTTGATTATAAGCAACATTCTGCCAGGCAATTCCCAATCTATATAGTGGATCATGCATTAGAGTAGGTATTTTATGTTCCGTATAGTAAGTACTTGTATAAATACGAAGTTCATTACTATCTTCTGCTCTCCAGATAACCTCTTCTCTCCAATCACCAAAAATATCTGCCTGTAAACAAGGATTGCCTTTAGTATAATTGTTAGAATAAGTTCCTTCCGCTGTTAATAAATTGACCAACTCCTTATTCTCATAATCCCATTTATCAATTTTACCTATACCAACACCTTTATCTCTACCTAACCATTTATGGTCTAATAATTCTCGTAATAAATCTCCATCCCACCAGATTGCAAAATTAATAGAAGTAGGTGACTTTTCACTAATTACTTCACCTTTAGCTGAATAAAGCGCTTTACCTGCAGCCCAAACTTCAGCTCCACTATAATTAGGATCTATTTTAGCTGTTAAGCCTCTACCCACATCATAATCGGCAGGCACACCCCAAATCAACTCGCCAGTTCTAGCATCACGATACTCCATACCTGCTGGATGTGGATGTTCTTCATGAACATCATATACTTGAAGACCTTCTCTATCTGGATCAAATTTACCTACATGCATAGCATCTCCATGACCTAAACCAGTAGTATAAAAACCTTCCCCATTATCATCTATTACACAAGCACCATAGATAATTTCATCTTTACCATCCCCATCAATATCTGCAACACTTAAATTATGATTGCCCTGTCCAGCATAATCTTGGTTTCCAGGATGATCACTATCAAAAGTCCAAAGCTTACTCAATTCACCATCCCGCCAATTGTAAGCAACAAGAACAGTTCTGGTGTAATAACCACGACACATTACAATACTAGGTCTTTGCCCATCAAGATAAGCTACACATGCTAAAAAGCGATCAACACGATTTCCATAGTCATCACCCCAGTCAGCAACATTTCCCCTTGGAGGATCATAGTCTGTAGTTACTAAGGCTTTACCAGTCTCACCATCAAAAACAGTCAAGAATTCTGGTCCATCTAATATATAGCCATTTTCATTTCGATAGTCCGCATCTAGATCACCTATTACATTTCCTTGACCATCTACTGTGCCATCTGCTGTTTTAAAAACAACTTCAGCCTTACCATCTCCATCAAAATCATAAACCAAAAACTGGGTATAATGAGCACCTGCTCTTATATTCTTCCCTAAACTTATTCTCCATAAACGAGTTCCATCTAATTTATAAGCGTCAACAAACACCTCTCCTGTATATCCAGCATGTGCATTGTCTTTTGAATTAGATGGATCCCATTTTAAAATAATTTCGTATTCTCCATCACCATCTAAGTCACCGATACTAGCATCATTGGCATGATAAGTATAAGTAACACCATCAGGGGTAACCCCTCCCTCAGGTTTATCTAGATTTACAGCTAAGTAATTTTTATCCCATACATCTACTGTCTTTGATTTTTCATTTTCAATTCCATTAATTACAGTAATAATATGATACTTCGAATCCGTACTTCCTTCTTTATCTATATAATTAGTAGAAGAATCTATTGCTTCCTCATTGATCTTAGTTCCATCACGATAAATATTAAATGAAACACCATCAAATTCAGTTCCCAGTAAACGCCATTTTAGATAAACACCTTCTTGAACTTTAATGGCTATAAGTCCTCTATCTAGATTTTCCATTTGACGTTTTAAGATAGTAGTCATTTTTTACTCTCCTTTTTTAATATTACTTACATTTTTCGTTGCTCCACAATAAATACTCCTATTATGATACTAAGAAATAAGTAAAAATAAATTAAATCAACTCTCCTCCTGGATATAAAGTGGCATGTGAAAGTCTTTTTGTTTGTTTTCTAGCTTTGTCATCATAGCTTTCCACTACTTTATCTGAAGACCCATAAATATATGCATAATTATCATCATATATAATTACATTTGTACGATTTATTCCATAAATATCTCCATAGACCACATAACCATCTCGTGGAAAAGACACAAGCTTATTCATATAACCATCATACAAAGCAGGTGTAATTCCTCCCCCTCTACGATAGGCTAATATGTAGTCCTTATTTTCTCCATTCCAATTACTTACGGTCTCTATAATAGTAAGCCAGCCTTTAGTTTTTCTATCTTCTTTCCATACTTCTTTACCTTCTGAAGATAACATAAACATAGCATCTTTTCCGTTTTCATGACCTCTGATAACCCTATCTAATCCAGCAATCTGCACTTCATCACTATCATGACAATACCTACCAAGAGCTATATGCTGACTCTCTACAGAATCTTCATATCGCCAAATTTCATTACCTTGCCAGTCATATAGAACTGTTACACTACCACCAATAACTAAATCAAGATCATCACCTGTCTTATCAGAAACATTACCAATAAATATACAATCAGCATGATCATCTAAGTCTTTACATGACCAAAGAACATTCCCCTTGTGGTCCAGTAAATCATAACCAGCCATCACTTCATCATAGCCATCATTATTTACATCACAGGGCCATGGGTAATGCCCAACATTACCTTCATGTGTCCATAATAAATTAAAATTATTATCTAATGCCCATAATTTATGATAACGATCTTTTAAAATTATATCCTGAGCCTCTTCTTTCCCTCTTAAATTAGCAATTATAATACAATCATGAGCATTTTCACCAGGTAATTGATAAGATTCTTTAAGCTTCCCAGTTCTTCCATCAAGAATTAAAAATTCCTTATCCATAACACATAATACCTCATTATATCCGTCCTGGTCTATATCATAGATTTGTACTGGCAGATCAGATCCTGCTCCTCCCGGATTAGGGTCTGCCTCTCCTTTTTGCCACAATATGTTTCCTTCTGCATCATAAGCAGTCAAGAATTGGGACTGATGAGGAACATAACGATCATCTATACCACCATCTGGCTGTATCATTAAAATATCCAATTGACCATTGGCTGATAAATCACCTAAGATCATCCTACTATTTTTACCTGATTTACTTATATCAATTTTAGTAATTTCTAAAAGATCTCTAATTTTATTTTTCATCAAATCATACCCTTCTAAATAAAAGAAATTTTATATCTAGTTTTATATCATAAGTTATAACAAAATTTTCATGTAAAAATCTGTCATAAGTCAATTTTTTTCATAATTAATCATAATCAAATTAACAGAGTAGTAATTTTAACTAAGTCCAATCTAATACTAACAAATCATTGTGTCTCGTATGAAGTTTGACGTAATATCTTCAACATTAATTTTTAACTGATGTTGATTAATTATAAAAAAGCTTATATAAGAAAATATAATTAATATTAGTCCATAATAAATTATTTATAATCAATATCTTATTTAAACAACTTTCGGAGTTATGTTTTTATAATTCGATGCAATGTTGAACCAGTACCATCCTAATTTTTTTATAGCTACCAAAAACAATCTAGCGTGTCTCTGGTAGCTATATATTTAATCTTTCAATATAATTTTAAATTAGTCAACTAATGTTAAAGTACCCCATTGGTTATTGTCTCCAATGGCTCCAGTTCCACCTTCCCATGGGAAAAGGAAACCTTTTCTGCTACCTGTTTCTGTAGCATCAATTAACATAAAGCCAAAATCAAATTCTTTTCCTGCATAGACTTCTTCAGTTTGAAGTACAGACCATGGCATAGCAACTTCAATTTGGTATCCAGCTCTAGTTACTCTACCAGCAATTTCAATTTGATCCTGTACATTGAAAGCATGTACCCAATGTTCCCAAACTAATGGATATCCTTCATTTGAATCAGCAATGAAATCATAAATCTGATTCATTTCTGCACCACGCTCATTAATAGTCATTTGAATAACGTTATTATCTACAAAACCCATGCCTTCCCAAGCATCATAAGAATGATCTCCATCAATAACATCAAAATAGATATAAAGATTGTCATCATCCCATAGAGAATAAAACCTCATACTTGCTTCAAAGTCACCAGCTCTCGCTACATAAGAACCACCAACTCTTTCATAGTTATCCATTGATAATTCAAATACATCTGCGTCTAACCAAGCACCAGCAAAAATACCTGTAATATTTGGAGCTCTATCTGCTCTTTGTGCCACAAATTCAGGTCCTGCAAAGGAAACTACAGTCAAAGCCATTAATAAAACCATTGTTAATACTAACTTTTTCATAATAAATACCTCCATTTTTTGTTTTAATCTTTTTTCTTACTGTTTTTCTTCTTACTGCTATATTACTTGAGATAAGTACCTATTCCAGTAATCACCTCCTTAGCTTCTATGCCAAGTATAAAAACATATTTATATTGCAAATATGTCTATAAACTAATTACTGATGAAATAAATCATCAAGCCATGCTTGTGCCTCTGGTTCTATTTCTCTCATGGCGGAAACTGCTCCTCTTTCACCTGCAACAACTTCATTTAAGCTATCAAGTAAAAGTCCCCATAAACCAGAGTATTGGAATGCATCTCCTTCACCTCGCCAATTATTTATACCTTCAAGATATACATCTAATTGATCTCTGTGAGTTACAGAAAGATCGATCAATGCATCTAGGTGTTCATCAAATCGATTATCATCCTGTCTAAATAAGAACTCATATAAAGCAACTAGACCTTCTGGATTTTCTGCATTAGCAGGAATAATTACAGGTACATAATTAAATGCAGTATACTGATAGCTATCCACATCTGGACCCATTGGTAAAGGTACTACTCCAAATTCACCATCAAGATTATTTTTGGCATGTCTCCAGCCATTAATTGCAGCAAAGAATGCAAATGCAACATTCCCCTGCTCAAAATTAGGATTCCCTGATGTTGCCAATATCCCTTCTTCGTTTCTCCATCTATCTAATGTGTTTAAAGCATTAATAGCAGCAGGTGAAGTTAGGTTAAAGACATATTTCCCATCTTCATCTCTTCTAGCTATTTCAACACCGTTAGTACCTAGGAAACGTATAATAGCTTCTGCCGTAATATCATACATAGCCCATTGATCGATTTCGCCATCTCCATTAGTATCTCTTGTAACTTCACGAGCAAGTTCTTCAAAAGCTTCATAATCCCATTCTCCTGCTAAATACATATCATAAGGATCTGCTAAATTTTCATTTTCTAATAATGTTCTGTTATATTGTACAAAGAACATGGATTCCATTACATTTCCTTTTCTGCTTCCAAATGTATAATATTGATCATTAAATGCAAGTTTTTCTGCTGTTTGATAATCGATATTATGCAGACTTTCATAATACTCTTGGGGTAAAATTTCTCCTACTGGATAAAGCATATCATTTGATACTAAGGTATAATATCCTGTATCCCTATGCGGGCGTACATAAATATCATAAGCAGAATCTCCAGATAAAACCCTATTTTGAATCAATTGATTACTAACATCAGGCCTTGTCTGAATAGTCACATTAAATAATTCTTCTGCTTCTGCTGCTCTTTCTCTTAAAATATCATTAAACTCATCCCAAACCCATGAGCCATCTGCTAAATTAGCCCCGTAAATCATTACAGTTTCTCCACCAAAATCAACTTCATTTGGGGATAATACTCCAGGAGGTGGAGTATATGCTGCAACAATACCACTAAAACTTATTAATAAGAACGTTATTAAAGATAAGATAATTAATTTTTTCATAAAATACACCTCTTTTAAGTTTAATTTTATCAAAATGATACTTACTACAATAAATAAAAGAATATAATATCCTAATTACTGTAATATTCATCTTAATAAGAGCAAGAATTTTAGAGTACCCACCTGTATTTTAAAATACAGGTGAGTAGGTTATGATCAGATACTATTGTTTAAATAAATCGTCCAGATAAGCTTGTGCTTCCGGAGCTACAGATCTCATTGCTGAAGCAGCACCAACTTCACCTGCTACAACCTCATTAGTATGATCTAAAACTATATCCCAAAGTCCCATATACTGGAAGTGATCTCCCTCTCCCTGCCATTCCTCAGCAGCTGTCATTACAACATCCCATTGTTCTCTACTTGTAATTGCAATATCCATTAAATGATCTAATGCTGGATCCCAGCGCATTTCCCAGTCATCAGGTCTAAATAAGAATTCAAATAAAGCAACTAAGCCTTGAGGATTTTCTGCATTTGCAGGTATAGCTGCAGAGTGGAAACTAAATGCTGGATAATAATGACGGTCTCCATCAGGACCTTTAGGCATTGGTACTATACCATATTCAAAATTACCAGAAGCTTTATCATGTCTAATACCAGCTATATGTGAATCCCACATTACGTTACCTTCACCTAAAAATTCTTCTTCATTCATCCATCTCTGGAACGTATTCAAAGTATTAATAGCTACTGGTGAGTCATAATTGAAAACAACACTTCCGTCTTCTTCAAATCTTGTTAATTCAACACCAGCATTACTAGCACCAAAACGCCAGACCGCATAATCTTGAATAGCATAATAACCCCTTTGATCTATATTGCCATCACCATTAGTATCTCTCGTTAGCTCTTTAGCAATCTCTTCAAACGTTTCCCATGTCCATTCACCATCTAACCATAATTCATAAGGATCTGGTTGATTTTCTTCTTCGAAAATATCTTTATTATAGACAGTAAACATCATAGAATCATTGATCGGTCCCATAATACTACCAAAAGTATAAAATTCATTTTGATATCTTAATTTTTCTGAGATAGATCTGTCTACATTACTTAAAGAATCATAATAATCTTGAGATAAGAACTCACCTACTGGATATAAGTAATCTTCAGACACTAAATTAAAATAAGAAATTTCACGATGAGGCTCTACATAAATATCATTAACAGAATCGCCAGCTAAAATTCGATTAGTAATCAAGTTACTATTAGCTCCTAATCTACCAATAATATTTACATTAAACAACTCTTCAGCTTCCGCTACCCTTGCAAGGAAAAGTTCAGGTTCATAATTATCCCAACCAACAAAAACTCTAGCAGCATTTGGATTTAAATTAAGTCCAAATATCATTACTGTTTCTCCACCAAAATCAACATCCTCTGGCCCAAGAACACCAGGTAAAGGTGTATAATTACTGGCAAACAAACTCACTGACATTACTAAGCTTAAAGCTAATACTAAAGCAAATACATATAACTTTTTCATTAAAAATCCCCCCATTTTTAATTTGTGAACTTAATAATCCATAACTAACATCTATATTTTTTTACCACCCCCTTAAATAGAATAAGCACACTTTTATTTAATACCTGACCTTTGCACACTTTCTACAAAATATTTTTGTAAGAAGATATAGAGTAATACGAGTGGTAAAATAATCATAAGACTACCAGTATTAATCAGCAATGAAGCCTCTTCAGGCAAATGTAGGTATTGATCTCCTAATACAGCTCTAGGCAATTCTTCTAATGCCAATGGGAGAATATTTCTTTGACCTACAAACATCGTAGTTAGGAAATAATCATTCCACTGCCAGACAAATGAGAACAAGAATACAATAACCATTCCCGGAACTGCTCCTGGCAACATAATCTTAAAAAACGTCCTAAAAGGTCCTGCACCATCTACATAGGCCGCTTCTGCAAGGCCTTTTGGCATTCCTTTGAAGAACTGTCGCATAATATAGATAAACAAACCATTCTTATATCCCGTTCCTGTTGCAGCTAATAAAATGAAAGGCCAATTAGTACCAATTAGATTGATACCATCCCCAGGCATAAGCCCTAGAAAATTAAAGAAACGGAAATTCAAATACAATGGTGTTATTATCAACTCTGGAGGTATCACTAGAGAGAAAATAACTAGAAAAAACCAGAAATTCTTACCTTTAAAGTCGAAACTAGCAAAACCATATCCAATTAGAGTACAGGATAATAATTGGAATAAAGACACCACAAAAGCCAAGATAAAAGAATTTAAAAATGCTGTTGTGAAATCCATATATTCAAAAGCTAATGTATAATTAACTAATGTAGGATTTCTTGGTATCAGATTAACAGTTTGATCCCATATATCCGTTCTTGACATAAAAGACGACGCAACTTTTGTTATCAGAGGAAAAAGAATAATATAACATATTGCTACTACTATCAAGAAGCGAAATAATACTGCAAATAATTTCATGAAATTTGACATATTTATAAAACTTCTGGCCTTATTATTTAATTTAAGTTCCATTTTATCCCTCCTTTTCTATTCATCATAATATACAAATCTAGAGACAAGTTTCACGACTACACCAAGTACAAACAGTATCAAAAGAAAATATATCCATGACATGGCGCTGGCTGTTCCAAAACCACGACCATCAAAGGTTGTATTTCTTATTAAATCTATTACCATATTGCTTGGTGAAGTAAAGAAATCTATAATTGTATAAACTATATTTGTTAAGATAAGAGGACTCAACATTGGTAAGGTTATTAACCAGAAGTTTTCCCACTTAGTTGATCCTTCAACTTCAGCTGCCTCATATAAGAAGGGATCAATGGCTTGTAAACCTGCCAGGAAGATTAATATCTGAATACCAGATGCATTGATAATATCAGCAATATTATTAACAGCAATTACAATAAAGTTTATAAAAGCCGGTGGTACATGCAATGATAATAGTGCTTGTTGTAAGGCTGCTCCACTTAAAAAACCACCAGACTCTACACTTGATTGCATAACTCCCATCATATAGTCAGTCTGCTCCATTCTAACAATAATTCCAGCAGATATAATAACAGGTAAAAAGAATATAACTCTAGCAATTAGTCGTCCTCTAAACTTTTGATTCAATAAATTAGCAGCAAAGAAACTAAAAATCAATATCCAGAATACATTATTAAGCATCAAAAACATAGAATTATATAACGCTTCTAGAAAGTTTGTATCTTCTCTTAAGAGAAAATTATAATTTTCCATACCTATAAAGTTCAAGGAAAAACCTCTAGCTTCTAGTTGTATTTCATTAATACTAAATAATACAGATTGTATTATTGGCATCAGAATAAATAATAAAAATCCTAGAATAAAGGGAAGGATGAAAATATAAGCGGCAATACTATCTCTTGTCTTCAAATTATACTTAAAAAACTTTTTATTTTTCATTACCATTCCCCTCCTTTGTTAAGAAATAAGATCTAGCTTCAATGACATTATCAGCATAAGTTACACTATGGTCATTGTAATTTACCAATATAGATACTCCATTTTCATAACTTGTTTTATAAAGATTCTCACTTACTCTTTGATGATTAATTATTCTTTGATTATGAACCTGACTTAAGACCTTATTGGCTTGATGATAATAATCCACTGCCCTATCAAACCAAATTTGATATGAACTTGAATACAAATAATCAAAATCTGTATTTAACAACATAGCTGAATCAGCATAAGTCCACTTAAAATATGGAACTGAACCAGTTTCTAATGCTTTTAAAAATTCAAATTCAAGATCTTCTGATAAATTAATTGGCACTCCAGCATAATTCACATAAGAATTAACTACCATCTGATAAAAAGGTATTTCTCTATCAATAATATTTGTTGTAGAGCTTGTCATTGGAAAGTTAGTTATATTATTGACATATGGCAATGTATATGCGTTGGCTCTTTCTACCATAATATTCTGTTGGTAATTCCGTAATTTATCTAACTGCTCTTCCACTATATTCTTTGCGGCTGGTCTATCAACTTCAGCATTAGACCTATATGTCGTATTTATTTGATGACCCATATAAGTTAATGCGATACCTCCAATATCATAATCCAGGTAATCACTTAAAAAGTCATCAAGTAATGAATCCAAGAGATTTGTTGATAATACCCACTTTCGATCAGTGTACCAATCATCTGAATACCAGGCATATTCAGTATTCAGTCGTCTTGCAGCAATTCTTCTATAATTATAGCTATTTCTGTGATTACGTATATCATGGATTGCCTTGAATCCTACTTCAGGATAAAAATCTATACTATTATTATCTAGATAGCTAATTAAATCTTGAAACTCATTGCTTGTACCCAATACAGAATCTAAGTTTACTCTATTTGGATAAATATGTTTTATACCATTTTGCAACCATCCAGAATACTTAAGATCTATATTATTAATATTTTCAGCTAATAGCTTCTCAACAATCTCTTCAGTCTCTTGATATGTCGTTAATTCTTTAGATATAAGTCTCATGAAACCCATTATTGGTTCTCTAACTGTTATAGCTCCTACTAATTCCAGGAAAAAAGGAATATCTTCTAAACTAGCTAATTGCTCCAAGTTATGTTTATCCACTAGATAATTTTGATAATGTCTAGCCATCCCTACATAATTAGCATCTTCATCACTTAAGAAAGTATAACGTAGTTGTAAGTTTTCATTTGGTAATGACTCTGGATAAATATTTATACTCTTTTCACCACTACGTTCAGCACGTTCTGCCTCTTGTAATAGTATATTATCTCTAGGATTAAGCAAAAACCTTGTATAAACTCTACTATATCTATTTGATCTACCAGAAACTCTTGCAACCACTCTAGCTATAGAGTCTCCTTCTTCAATTATAGCTATAAAACCCTCATCATTTTTTTTCATTCCATAAACCGGAAGATATATTTCTTCACGATAAGTTTGGTTTTGTACAAAAGTATCCTCTATAGGGATATCTGCAACAGTATAATCTAGACCATATAAGGATTTAATATAAGTTTGGTCTGTTTCTTTATCTAGATAAATTAGACCACCAGAACCATCAGGTACAAACATGTAACCCTCATCTTCAGGAGTAGCTGTACCAAAGAAAGGTAATAACTCGATCTCATGGATTGTATAAGTTACCTCTTCACTTCCGATATTCCCAAATTTATCTATGATGTCTCTACCTCTATCTTCCGAAACAGATAAGCCTCTAACATATACTTCCTGGCTTAATACATCTTTCGGATAGATAACCTCTTCCATAGGAACCCTAACTATGAAGTCCGCTCCTTCTAATTTGTACTCAATTGGAATTGTAAAAACTTCCACATTTTCAACAGGGACACTTAGATTATTTGCTTCATGATCTAACGCTTTATCTTCAGGCATATAACCAACAGTATCTCTGAAAAGATCTACCAAGTCATCTTCATCCCAAGGTCTAAGACGAGCAGTTAAAACATATGTGGGATTATCCACCAATTGTGAAATATGTTCAAAGGTAATATCTTCTCTACTATCTAGCTCATCATTAGAGTTTAAAATTACATTTAATAAACTTCGAGCTAGATCAGTTCTTGCCCTATCGTTTAGATCTTCATCAGGTGAACCTACTGTATATTTTTGAAATAAATCGTCTCGTGTATTATCTAAATTGATTGCCTGTTCATCATTTTCTCTCTCAACAAGCATAACTTGAGAATATGTGTTCAGAAGAAAACGCTCATCTCTAGCAGCAACTTTTTCCAATACTATGTCTTCAAAACGATCTGCTGACATCATTTGAGGGACAAAATCAAAGTCATCCCATTGTTCACCAATAAGATATTCTATCTTAATACCATTTTCAATTTCTATAAATTCAAATTGACCATACTCTATACTATCTCTAAAATTATTCATTCTTTTTAATTCATCACGAGGGTCAAAATAATGAATAATTAATTGTTCATTAGAGCGATTGTCACCAGGGGGATTTGAATACCAAGTCTCCCCACTTTCTTTATTCTGAACAGCAATTTCTGTACTTTCCCTATTTAAAAATAGAGCAAGATAATCATTTTCTATTACTAAATCAAAATTGCCCAATTCACTGGCTATAGAAAGTTCTCCATAACTTAATAAAAGGACTATTAAAATGGCAAAAGAAATAAATTTCATTGTTCTAAGCATTTTCATATTGCTACCTCCTCTATCTAAGAATTAATTCGCTATAAATATTTGTAAAGAAAACGATAGAATGATTTACTATAGTCAAGAATAAAGCTGATAGAAATAAAACTACGCCCATTCCCATAATTATTAAAACTGTAGTAAATGCTGTTTTTAAAAGTAAATATTCATGTGTAACTAATGTAGCAAGGAAGACCAAAGCTCCTGACCATATTATTCCAAATCCTAACAACATTGTTATGAATTCTGCTTCAGTATATAATAATACATTAGTTAAAAAAGTAGCTGGTATAAATGTTAATATAATTGGCACTAAAGCATAAGAAGTAGCAATACAAACTTCTTTAAAAGTACCCTTACCTTCCATTAAAGTAGTAAGAGCCCAATTAACCATACACCACAAAAACACAGGAACAAAAAAGCTAAAGAATTCTCTCATAATATTAAAATTTTGCATTCTAGTCGTATTAAAAATAAACGCTGAATATTGCGTATGGTAAATTATAGAAAACCATGCCAGAAATAAAATTACAAGCGCAGCAGAGATATTCCCTTTTTTCTCATGTTTTAAATCCCAAAAACCTTTAATAGGATGGATTATAACATATAAAGAATATTTTAATGCACGTAGAGTTTCCTTTACTCTTTTTTGAAGAAAATTAATAGTACTATTTTCAACACTGGCCGCCGTTTCCGAAATACTAGCCGTTAGATTTTTTAATACATTATTAAATTTCTTGAATAAGTTAAATTTAATTCCAAGAACAATAAAAATTATAGTTAAAATAAATACTGTAAATACTGTATTCAAATTCTCTTCTAATCTATCTCGTCTATAATAGGAATAAGCTTGAGAATAATACTCTCGGTTTTGTCCTAATTTAAAATATTCCATAGCCTCTTCATAGTAACCATCTCTTAATAAGGACCTACCAATTCCATTATAGGCAATATGATAATTGCTATTATAGTCTAATGCTTCACGCCAGGTATCTTTAGAAAGATCATACCTACCTGTGTTATAATAATCAATTGCCTGATTAATTAAACTTGCATAAACAGTAGGTCGAAACACAGTTAAATAACCATCAGCATCAAGAACTAGATAATTTTCATTAAAGTATTCTAAACCTCTAGGTCTATTAAACAAACCACGAATATGACTACCGGTTCCACCAAAAACATACAACAATTCTCCACGACCATCATAAGTGAAGATTCTACCTCTATTTGAGTCTAGAACACTAAAGATACCATGTTCTCTTGAAATTACATCTCTAAAAGTTGCAGAGTTTGCTGACATTCCTGCCTGCACATCTGGGTCATCTGACAGGAATAATACTGGACCAACATCACCCATAGTCTCTACTACACCTTCTCTGGTCATACGATCAGTACCAGCAGGATTAAGTCTTTTGATTGACTCTTCATCTGCACTACCAGCTTCAACAGCAATGATATAACCTTCATTATCTACAGTAATATTACTATATTCAATCGGTAGAAAACGCTGTCTTCTAGCCCTTTGCTCTTCCGTTCCAAAACGCATCCAGAAAATATCAAAAACACTTGGACTAACTCTAGGAGCGCCTACAAATCCACTAAATGTTCCATCATCTTCAAAAACAAGAATACCATCATAAATATCTTGGGCCAATACCATAATTCTACCCAAACTATTTACAACTATCTTTCTAGGTCTAAAACTAAAGTCTTCTTCAATCAAATTTTCAAGATCATCCATCATGAGACTTTTTTCATCAATTTGATTGATTAAATTCAAATCTTGATCTAACACTAATATTCTGGCATTATTGGTATCAGCTAAAAAGATAATTCCATCATCATTTACAAATATACCACGAGGGTTATTAAATGTATCTTTTTCTCCATCCCGGTAAAATTCACTTATAATATCAACAAGCTCAAAGGACTCATTCATCACGATAATTCTGTGATTACCACTATCTAGAAGGTATATAGAGTCATCAGTAGTATGAATATCCTCCGGATTTCTCAAAGCACCTACACCTAAATCATCACCGGTAAAATAGCTATCAATTATATATGACTGAGGCGCCGAAACTGGTCTACTAAAAAAATCATAAATATAACTTGGATAGGGAGTTCTAGCAGAAGCCTGTATTACTGGCATAAATAATATAAGTAATAATAAAAGCACACTAAAACTATAGTTTATCAATTTCTTTCTCATTAAAATATATCCCCCTTTACATATTGAATAGTATATAATAATCAAACATCAATCTATACCAGAAGAACCCATAGTTTCTACAATCTGGCTCTGGTTTATCATGAAAACTATTACTGGTATAATCAGCATGATGAGCGCAACAGCTGCACCAACACCAGCACGGGCAACCCCTCCACCAATAATTTGGTCAAGCGCATATGGTAAAGGTTTTAAATGCTCTGCATATATAAACTGACCTCCACGATTAGCCCATAATTGCTGGAAAGTTAGAATTATCAAGGTTAACCAGGCAGGTTTAACAATCGGCATCACTATTTTCCAGTATATGCCAAATTCGCTTGCCCCATCAATTTTTGCTGCTTCTATTATTGAATCATTTATCATACCATCCATAAACTGTTTCAAGAGGAATACACCTAATGTAGCTGCCCAACTTGGTATAATAATTGCCCAATAACTATCTATCAAGCCAACTTCAGCGATAATCAAATAACGAGGTATTGCTAATACAATTGGTGCAAACATCAAAGATATAACAACCATTTCATTGAAGATTTTTTTTCCTCTAAACTCATGTCTTGATAAGACATAAGCAGCCATAGAACCAAAAACAACATTTCCAAAAGTACCCATAATTATAATAAACAAAGAATTAAATAAATATCTACTTATTGGAATCCAGGAATTAGCCATAAGTACAAATAAATCATAAAAATTATTTAAGGTCGGATTTCTCACAAAATACTGTGGGGGATATAAAAACAATTCATTCAAAGGCTTAAAAGCATTACTTATAATTAATATAAGCGGCATTGCAGTAAAAGCTGCTGCTACAGCTAAAACAGAAAATATAGATAAATCACCGCCAAGTGAGCGAGAAACTTTTCTTCTACTTAATCTAAAATTCATATCTAATTACCTCCTATTCTCCCAATTTACTCAATAGACGTTGTATAAATTTTTGTACTGAAACCATAAATCCAAACAAGATAACTGCAATTGCTGAAGCATAACCCATCTCATAACGTATATAGGCATAATCATTAATATGATTTACTACAGTCCAGGTGGCATAATCAGTTGGCGGTTGCGGAATCATTCCTGTAACCAATCCTGCTGCCATAAAAGAACCTGTGATAGACATAATAGCACCAAACATTAGATATGGACGCATCTGTGGCAAAGTAATATACCATAATTCCTGCCATCTATTTTTAACTCCATCAATAGCTGCAGATTCAAAAAGTTTTGGGTCTAAGCCTTGTAAACCAGCGATAAAAGCCAGGAAACCCGCTCCCATACTCATCCACAATGCTACAATAAGCACAACAGGCATCATATAACTTGTATCACGTAAAAACTGTATAGGTTCTGTTATAAAACCATTACTTAATAACCAGGAATTTAAATAACCATACTTATCATTGTCAAAGATAAGTCTCCAGACTATAAATGCCCCTCCACCTGATATCGCTGGTGCGTAGAACAATACTGTCAAAGTTGCCCGTAATTTTGGTTTTAATTCATTCAAAAGCCAAGCCACCACAAAGGAAAGCATATAACCAAAAGGGCCGGTAACCGCTGCAAAAACAAGAGTGTTTTTGACAGCAGTTAAAAAGATATCATCACCAATAAATAATCTAATATAATTCTCCCAACCAACCCAGCTTGGAGATTGAAACAAATTAAAATAAGTAAAACTAAGGACTACCGATAACAAAACAGGTAAAACCACAAAGAGTATAAACAAAAGACCAAAGGGAGCCAGGAATAAATATGATACCCGGTCTTCTTTTACTCCCTCCCAAAATTCTTTTAAACTATTTTGGAATTTATTATTTGCATTCTTTTCTTTAGCGTTAAAAGTAGAATCCATTTATATTCCTCCCTTTCCTTCTTTTAATCAAATATATATTTATCTAATTCTAGGCTATGGATATGAGTAAAGTTATCCCAAAACATTCGCTTGATTTCTTCGCTCAAATCATCATAGTCAGTTTCCAGTCCAAACTCAAGCCTTTTTCTTCTTATCTCATCATTAGCCATTCTACTATTATCCTGTACCGTTTCTCTGACTGGGTCTTGATTTATAACTATATTTCTAAAGGCCCAATCAATTTGACGATTTACATAATAAGCACCTAGAACAGGAGGAATACCTTCTACCCAGTATAATTGTTCCATAATAGTATCTAATTGATCAGGATTCCAGGGTAATTGTTGTATAGCTTCTACATTAGCAGTAGCATAACGAGCTGCTGCTCCCATCAAACTTTCCAATTCCAGACCAAAACGCACCTGAGTATCTGTATCAGTCCACCATTTCAAAAATTCCCAAGCTTTATCTTTCTTGTCTGAACCTTCGAATATTACCGCACCTGTTGTCCCAGGAGGAACTATTGCGTTTAGTGCTGCCATACCCCCTTGTGGTGGTACCATCAAAGCTGCTCCACCAACAGGAACTGTACGATTTATATTGCCATATTCATCAAGAGTTCCTGGTACTACTGTAAAATCCCACTCGCCTCTCAACTCAGGAGCAAAAACCTGTAATTGATTATAAAATCCATAAGTATTTATTACAAGTGGAGTCTCACCCATACGGAAACGATTTAATAAATCTAATTGTAATTCTAAATCATATATATGGAAGAAATTTGTCAACTCTCTAAAGGTTTGTATCGAAACTTCAGAATCTAAATTTACTGCAAGTCCATCTTCGTGATACAAGGAAATACCCTTTTGATACAAAAACATCAAATAAGTATTCATATTAGGTTCTCTTCCACCACGTAAATCTGTCAAACCAAAGCCCATACTATTTCTTTGTAAGATAGGAATAATCCTACGTACATCTTCCCATGTTTGTGGTACTTCAAGTCCTAATTCAGCAAGAATATCCTTTCTATAGAACATAACAGGGAAACCCTGTGTTTCCGGAAGACCATAAACACTTTCTCTAAAAGTAAAAGGAACAAATGCACTAGGCATAAATCTATCAGTAATATCTTCAAAATCATCGAAGATTGTTAAGTCTTCTAAGGCTCCACGAAAAGCTAATTCCATATCCGCTGCTCCTATTGCCACATCTGGAGCAGTTTCAGCTATAATAGCCGAGGGCAATAAACCTTGCATATTCTGAATTAGTTCCAATTCAACTCTAATTCCAGTTTCGGCTGTAAAGGTATCTTCTATCATTTGTTTTAATACCTGCCCCTGGTCTCTACCTAAGCCTATCCAGACAGTAATAGTATCATCATCAACATGGTCATCACTTATATCATCAAGTTCACTAAACTCTCTTATGTCACCAACATTAGTATAATCATGAGTAAATGTTGCAATAAATGCTGAAAGCTCATGTCTTAAATTTTGCCACAATGTTGGTTTTGCCCTAGGCAATTCTTCACCAGGTGAAGTAACAAGTAAATAATCTATTTGTAATGGTTGGCTTTCGGCTTGATTTATCCAATTACCTAATGCCCCAATATCATCGCGATATTGTCCCATTAATTGTGGAATATCTTCAGGATTATTAGCCATTCTATCCAGTAATCTAGCAAAACTTTCAAGAAGAGCTGTATGAGCACTTCTTTGCCCTGTATACTCTTCAAACATATCTTTAATTTCAGTAAAAATTTCAGCCTGCTCATGTAACATATCTATCAGACCGGGTATCCTTCTATCTAATTCATAAGTCCTGTAAGGATCAGGGTCAGTGGAAGTTACCATGATAACTCGTCTATAAATTGTATTTAGAACATGGAGATTGTCCATAGTCTTGCGCATCACTTCACTCAAGTCCCCTAAAACAACTTCTAGTTTAATTTCATTTAAACCTTTGTCTAAATAAAACAACAATGGTTCTTCATTATCGTCAGAAAGAGTTACCATATCATAATGTGAATCATAAGGAAATGAAACAATATCTACTTCTACAAATGGCACTTTACCATTAAGTAACACCCTTCGGTTACTCAAAAAACCTCTCTCTTGATCCTGTTTACCTTTTAAGTTAATATTATAAAATCCACTTTCAGGAACATAAAATTCCCATGCTATCCATTGTCCATTATTAGCCCAGAGATGCCCCCCTATAGAGTTCATTCTTATTTCCGCTGGATGATATGGTTCTACAGTTGGATCTCCCTGATCAAAAACAGGATAAAGAGTCATATCAGACTTCAAATCAGCATTCTGTCCCTGAATTTCAATGTAATGTCCTTCAGTTTTTTGATATCCTTTTGCTACTTGTTCTTCCAATACAGTCTGGTAATCTCGCAGTTCTGGACTTTGCACAATTCTTAATTCAGCAATAGCCATCGGTTCAGAGCGCGATATTAGTTCAATAGTATTGCTACCTTCTTCAAGATAAAAACTATATGGCTCATTATGATAGCCTCTGGAATCTCGCATAAAGACAGTTTGCCATATTGGTTTTTCTATCTGTCTTGGTCGAATATGATTACCAGCACTATCGATAATCACATCACCTTCATTAGCCCAGGAACGTGTAAAAGTTAAAAAATCCGCTCCTGCAAATGGACGTTCACCATTTATTCTAATTTCTCTTTCAATAGATGATCTTCTTCCTTCAAGAGGATAATATGTAAGCTCAATATTATACATACCCGCCTCTTCCACTTCCACTTCCCAAGTTACCGAACTTCTTTCTCCAGTAAATATTGTCTTCCCCGTAAAACCAGCAAAGTTTTCTACTACTTCTACATCACTGCTGGAATCAATAAATTTTTCCACAGGAATATTTAAATTAATATCCGGCCTCTCTTCAGCAATATATTTATAAAAATATTCTGCATAAGTTAGCTCCCTTTCAAACATAGTTCTAGTAATTTCAATTTCTGCTTCCAATGCTCCATCAAGTGCATCTTCTGCTAAAACTATATTAATTTCAGTAGAAAAAATAATAAAAAATAATAACATAAAAGAAAAAGATAAAAATAACAAAACTTTAGCAAACTTTCTCATAAAAATCCTCCTTTATTTCTAAATGTAAATATTAGATTTATTTGATAAAGCGCTTGACCTTCCTTAAAAAATATAAGTGTTTAAATGCGATAAAGCGCTTAATCACTTTTAAAATAATTAAAAGATCAATAACTTAATATAATTATACTATACTTAAATATTTATATCAAGATTATTTGTTGTTTTTTATTTGTTTTTTTCTTTATTTGCTTTTTAAAAATTTGTATTCACTTCAAATATCAACTGGAAATGAATTAATCTATCTAAAAAAACAAAAAATGTTAATGATAAAGCGTTTAATCATTTTACATAAAACAAATTTATAAGGCAGAACTTAGACCATCTGAGTTTTTTCTTAAGGCAAATCTTTGTTTCGCAACAACAGAAAGAGGCTTGAATGTAGTCTCCAATCGAATCTTTTTTTCTTTAATGTTTTTATCCCTTAGAATTTTATCTAAAACTATGTCTACTGCTTTTAAGCCCATTTCATAATGTGGTTGTTGGTACGTATATACGCTAAGCCCAGCAAATCGTTCATCTTGAAGCAAGTCAAAGCCGATAATTTCAAAATCATCATCTTTCTGGAAGATTTTTGCTTGACTTATTGTAGCCATTGTAGCATTTCTACTATAAGCCATTAATGCACTTACTTCCTGCTTTTGAAAAACAGATCTAATATCTTCTTCTATGTCATAAATCGAATCATCAAACTCACAACCAAGATAAACTAGAGATTTATTATATAAGTCATTTTCTTTCAACGCATCGGAATAACCCTGAAATCTTTCCTGGCCAACCGAATGATAAACCCCACCAACAAATGCAATATTCTTGTGTCCAGAATCTATTAAGTACTTAACTCCGTCGTAAGCTGCTCTATAATTATCACTTACAACATAAGGAACTCGGCTCCCCTTTTGATATGTATCTACAAAAACAATAGGTATCCCTTTATCTTCTATCCTATAAAGAGTTTCTTTACTAATACTGTTCAAGAGACTTGCATAGGGGAATATAATAAGAGCATCTATATTTTTCCCTTCTAGCATATTAATATAAGTCCTACCTAAATCCGCTTTATTGAAGGTAAAGCAAAATAAATTAAAGTAATTATTATTCTCAGATTTTTCGGATATACCCTCTAATAACTTTCTTGTTTTTATATCACCATAGTCAGGTAAAACAATACCAATAACATCAGAACTTTTCCCTGCCAATTCTCGAGCAGCTAAATTAGGAACATAATTCAACTTTTTAGCTAACTTTAAAACCTTTTTTCTAGTTTCAATACTAATTCTTCCAGAGTTATTTAGACATAATGACACAGTGCTCAAAGAAACATTAGCTTTATCAGCTATATCCTTCATTGTTACATTTTTTTTCAAATAGTTCACCCCCCAATTTTTCTCATAAAAATCCCTCAAAATACTAAACTAGATCTCAATACTAAATATTTAAAGTTAAATTTTTTTACTTATCAAATAAATTATACCACAAAAAACAAAAAAAATAAAGATTATATAGTGAAGATTTTAGAGTTATGATACAATACCAGCCGTCTTGGGCTGGTATTGTAATTCATAATTATCTTTGAATAACTTCAATATCATAACCATCAGGATCAGTAATAAAATAAAAACCTGCATGATCTTCAGAAAATTTATGAATATCCCCAACTTGAAAACCTTTTTCTTTATGATCTTGATACGACGCTTTTACATCTGAAACAGCCACAGCCAAATGGCTATAAGCATTACCAATTGTATAAGCTTCTTCTTGATCATAATTATAAGTAAGTTCTAAAGCAAAATTTCCAGTATCATCTTCAAGAAAAACCAAAGTGAATTTGCCTTCAGGAAAGTCATTTTTACTAGCTATTTTAAAGCCAAAAGCTTCCTGATAAAATTCTAATGATTTTTCTAAATCCATGACCCTTATACACGAATGATGCATTTTATATTTTTTCATATTAATCTTCCTCTCCTCATTATATTTTTAAATTATTATTTACGGTCTTAAATATTATTTATCAAATTCTCCCCACTCAGGGTTAATCAATCTTTGCTGTTTCTCAATATTATCAATAGCTTCTATATCATCTATGCTCAATTGCCAATCATTAAACAATTGAATATTACTTTTTATATGTTCAGGAGTCCGGGAACGAGGTATAACAACAATATCTTTTTCTATGAGCCATTTTAAAGTCAATTGTGCAGGATTCTTATTGTATTTATTTGCAATTCTAATTAACTCTCTATTCTGAAAAACCTTTCCTCTAGCAATAGGACTATATGCTGTAATAATAATGCCTTTTTCCTTACAGTAATAATATAATTCTTTCTGATTCAAAAAAGGGTGAAACTCAACTTGATTAGTAACAATTTCTAGATCGCTTGATTTTTCGGCTTCTTTTAAATGATTAATAGTAAAATTACTTACTCCAACATTTCTTATCTTTCCCTGACTTGCTAGCTTTTCTAAAGCTCTGAAAGTTTCTTTCATAGGTATTTTTTTATTAGGCCAATGAATTAGATATAGATCAAGATAGTCAGTTTCAAGCTCTAATAAAGTTTCATCACAAGCTTTCAAAACATCATCATATGCTAAATTATTAAAATCAACTTTTGAAGTAAGAAATATATCTTCCCGATCTAATGTACTATTTCTAATAGCCTTTCCAACCTCTATTTGATTCTGATATGATTCCGCTGTATCAATATGAAAATATCCATTATTCAAGGCTATCTCAATAGCTTTTACTCCATCAGCACCTTTCAAAGTATATGTACCAAAACCTATTACTGGAATTTGATCTCCTGTTTTAAGCTTAATTTTTTTCATTTTGATAATATTACTGATTATATTTTCTAATCAGTTTCTTCACCACCTTTCCAATTTTTAAAAATATCTATATTTATTTTAACATAAAGATATTATATTATCCAATAAAAACTTTATCAAAATTATGCAGTAAATTTCAAAAAGATATTTAAAAAGATAGTAATGAGATAAACTTGTCTTATTATTATAAATAAAATATAATTAAAATATAGTCTATGATAAAAAGATGATTTTAGGAGGATTAATCATGAAAAGATGCAAGTTGCTCTATAATCCCATGTCGGGAAATAAGTCTTTTGCTCGCGACTTAGATTCTATAGTTAAAAAATTACAAGAAAACGGATATATTATAGATATATACCGTAGTATGGCTCCCGGTAATATAATAAAAGGTGTGGAAAACATCAGATATCATCAATATGAAAATATAATTGTCGCAGGAGGAGACGGAAGTTTAAATCAGGTAATAAATGCCTTGCGTAAAGAAAAAATAAAAATACCATTAGCAATATTACCTGCAGGAACAGCAAATGATATTGCCAATTATCTTAATATGCCCAACAATTTTGAAAAATGCATTGATCTTATTGCTAATAATACACCCATCGAACTTGATCTTGCTAAAATTAATAATAGTTACTTTATTAACGTCTGCTTCATTGGTGAATTTTCTAATATTCCTGAAGAAACTCCCGAAGAATTTAAAACTATATTTGGAAAACTCGCTTATTATATTAATGGACTAAAAGAATTACCCAATATTAAAGCTATTCCTTTACGTATAGAAGGCAGTTCAAGAATTATAGAAGAAGAACTTTTCTTGTCAATTATAATAAATACTAATAGAGCTGGAGGTTTTAAAAATTTATGTCCACCTGCAAAAACAAATGATGGTCTATTTGATTTTATTGGGATTAAATACAACGGTATACATAAACTACCTGCGATTTTCATGAAAATTCTTCAGGGAGAACATTTATCAAGCCCTGATGTAATATATTTTCAAGATAGTTATTTTAAAATCAAAAATATGAACTCAAATACTAGTTATTTTTGTGATATAGATGGTGAAAGAGGACCTCAACTGCCTCTAGAAATAAGAATCAAAAAAGAAGAACTGCAAATGTATTCAAATCGTTGAAACTTTATACAAATTAGTCCCCGCCCTCAAACAACGAGAGCAGGGACTAAAATTATTATTGTGGTTTATCAATAAAGAGCCTTCCTTCTTCCATCTTTAAAACTGCTTTCTTACTAATCCCTAATTCTTTCATATAATCCTCTGGCAGTTGTAATCTTCCAGCCGAATCTATTACTACATACTTATCATGTGTTCTTTCCTCAGCATTTTCATCTAAATTCAAGCCTATCTGCTTTGCGTTATACTTTATTTTTTTGTTTCTAATACTTTCGGTACTAATTTTCCCATCTCTAATTTCTACAGCTCTGTCAACAGCACTAGCAAGACTCCTATCATGGGTAACAACAATTATAGTAGTATTGTATTTATCGACAATCTCAGTAAATACATCAAAGATTTCAGAAGCTGTACTAGAATCAAGAGAACCTGTAGGCTCATCTGCTAATAAAATATCTGGTTGATTTGCTAAAGACACTGCAATTGCTACTCTTTGCTGCTGCCCCCCAGATAGTTCAGATGGCAGGTGGTCCATTCTATCTCCTAAACCTACTGACTCTAGAAGTTCCTCTGCCCATTCTCGACCACCTTTTCCTTTTAAGATCATAGGCATTCTCACATTCTCAAGTGCATTAAGATAGGGAATTAAATTCCTAGCTGTATTTTGCCAGATAAAGCCAACCACATCTCTCTTATAATAAATCCTATCACGATAACTCATTTTATTAAGATTCCAGCCTGAAACCATGACCTTTCCGGCTGTCGGAGTGTCCAATCCACCCAAGATATTCATAAGTGTAGATTTACCACTTCCACTACTCCCAATTATACCAATCATTTCACCTTTTTTAATGTTTAGTTCCAGACCCTGTAAAGCGAATACCTCAAGATCTGCTATTTTGTATATCTTAACAAGGTTTTCACACTGGATAATATATTCACTATCAATTTTCTCTATCTCTTGGCGACTAAGTAATTCCTTATACTTTTTTCGCACTAGTCCAAGCAAACCGCTCGTGGAATTATTGTTTTTTTTCATTATACCTCCTCCCCTAGCTTAATAGCATCATGTAATTTTAGTTTTACTAAAATCATTGCGAGAAAAATTAAGCCAATAATCAAAGTTCCACCTATTATAATCAATATATTAAACACATCACTTCTATCAACAATAATTTTAAAGCCTGGAACTACACCTTCCAAATTCTGACTTAATTGCAAGAAGGGAAGAAAAGTTCTACTTACAATAACCCCAAATATTGTACCTAAAGCAAAGCCAATCCCAACGGTTAAAAACTGTTCAAGAGATAACATAATAATCAATTGTTTTAAAGAGAGACCAATAGCCCTCATTACCCCGAATTGTAAGAGTCTATTTTTTAAAGACAAGAAATTATAAAGAAAAAAACCTAAAACAGTAATCAAAACTGCAACAACAAATCCAATTGACAGAATACCAAAAAGTCCCATTCTTTGAGGGTCTCTTCTGTTTTCAATTATTTTTCTTCTTGTATCACTGACACTACTTACATAAATATTTTCCTCAAGCAAGTGATCAACAATAGTCTGTATTTCAGCTCCATCTTCTAGTCGTAACCAAACCTGGTAAGGCTCAATTATATATTGCTGTTGTACATGATTTAAATTAGCTACAATCAATGGAAATTGATTAGGATATACTGTAGGCCATAAATCAATGACTCCAGCTATAAAAATCTCAATATCCTGCCCACCTAAGTTAAATCGAATCCAATCACCAATTGATAGCTGTTCTTCTTCATAAAAATCACGATCCACTAAAGCTGCTGAACTATGTTTAAGCAAAGCATTTAAATAATAATGCCAGTGAATATCTGTCAAATCATCCCTAAACCAACTTACATTAGCAAAGTCAACTGGATCTATTGCCATTAAAGTACTATTCCCCACAATACTTTGACCAATACTTACACGACCTCTTTTTGTCATAACTCTTGCTGCATCTATAACTCCAGGCAATTGTTTATGAATATAAAATGGAGGTTCAAAAACTGTTTGCCTATCAGAATTTACTCTTTCATCTACCTGAGTATCTTCTCCATTACGCCCTCCCCTTATGGCGTGTGAGTCAGTATCAAAATTCCACCTTTCCTGTAAAACCACATCAGCACCATACCTATACATTAAGCTATCATTATAATTTCGGTCCATAGTGCGTGCTATTGAAGAACTATATATACCTAAGGACACTGTCATAATAATGAAAAATAACAATGGAGTATATTGTCCAGGATTTCTAAAAAACTGCCTCAAAGTCACTGTTAGAGATACTTCCGGTAATTTTTCTGTAATTATTGTCAAAAAGCGTAATAAATAAGGTATTATACGTAATGATAATAATCCTGCCGTAGCTATAAATAACACAGGTATTAAAAATAACATTGGATCCAATAATAAATCAGAACTATAAGCTGATCTTTGCATTACTGAGATCTGCCTGCTTAATTCTCGATATCCATATAAACTAAAAGCTAATAATATAAAATCAAGATAGTACCTTTGCCAAAACTGCTTTTTATTATTACGAGCTAAATTTTGTTTATAAGAAACAATACTCTCTCTCGCAGCTGGGATTATAAGAAACAAGCAAGAAAGAACAGCAACAGCAATAGTCAAGAAAGCATAAAAATAAGTATTCATTGGAACCATTACAGGCAAAGCTTCACGATTTACAAATTCTAAAAATCCAGAAGCAGCTCCCATAATTCTAGCAATAAACAAGCCTAAGTATGGACCAACTATCAATGCTAGCAAGCTAATAAAAATCCATTCTAATAAATAAGTAAAAAGAACTTGGTATATACCGGCTCCTCTACTCCTAAATAAAGCTATTTCATTACTTCTTTTTTGAATAGTTAGACTAGCTGCCAAAATTATATAATAAAAGATCATTCCTAATATAGGCAAACTTAATATTAACAAAAGCATCCTGAGCTGTTCTGCCTCTTCTACTAAAAAGGACAAGCCAGTGACAGGAGCATTGGTAATTCTTGCCCTATCTGAAATATTTGACATACCTCTTTCCATTCTACGAAGTGAATTCAACATAGTTTCCAGTTGACTTATTCGTACGGGCTCATGGTCAAAATTCCAGAACCAGGAATATTGAAATGGACGCGTATCCTCTCTTCGTATTACTTCTTCAAAAACACCCTCCGCCATGAAAAACGTATCTGAATATGGAGGTAGATCTGGCCAGACAGCTTGATTATATGAATGTGTATCTATCCTAAAAACACCTACTACTTTTAAATCTAAATATCTATCTCTCTCATCTCCTTCAGTTTCCAGTGGAAATTGATAAATATTCCCTAATCTGATATCTAAATTATGAATTGCATTTTCATCTACTACAACTTCAATATAAGGATCGGATGACTCCTCATTAAACCAATTACCTCCTAAAACTTCTACTCTATCTTCTAAACCTGTTTGAAAACTAAGATTTACATATCTCCTATGTCTTGCTTCATTTGAATCCAAAGGTATAATCGCTCTTCTATCTGTTCTTCCACTTTTAGAAAATGATAGTATTTCAGTATTAAAAATATCTGGAATATTATTGGCAAAATATTCATCTAGATCAAGATACTGTTGATAGGCTTCATCTTGATCTCTCCACTGTGTTTCAGAAAGCAACGGGTGGTAATCGAAAGATTGTTCATCGATAATTCTTATAGAAGCAGGTCGAAAATTACTTCCCATATTTCTTTCCCAACGATTCACCATTACTGATTGTAAGACTCCATCTGTATAAATAATAATTGTAGAGCTAACAGCAACAGCTAATACCAAACCAAAGAGCAGAATACATTCTAATTTCCAATTTTTTTTAATTTGTTTTAAGACCATCCATATTACTGTAAAAAAACTCAAAAGAATACCTCCATTCACATTAGCGACTTATAACTTCCTGGCCCTCTTCTAACCCTTCTAATATTTCTACTCTTGTTGATGTTTCGAGTCCTGTTTTAATATCTATTTCTTTACGAAAATCTTCATCCTGTATTAACACGAATGTTCTTCTCCCGTATTCTCTAATTGCCGCCGGAGGTAACAATAAAGCATCTTCAATTTCTTGAATTATTATTCTTGTGCTTAAAAGATTGTTAAATCTGTATATATGCTCTATCCCCATATTAAACTCTTCTTCTAATTCCTCTAATAATTCTTCTAAATTTATAAAATCTATTCTCACCCTTAAATCCTGTTGCCCTGGTGCAATTTCAGAAAATGGTGATGGAACATGCTTTACTTCAGCATCTATCCATAAACCCCTCTCTACCTGAACACTTGCTCTTTGACCTGCTAAGATTTTATTTAAATCTCGTGAGTGAACATTCATCTGAAGCTCCAACTCACTTATATCAGCAATACTCATAACCCTGGCAAACCCTTCTACCATATCTGCCTCTCTCATCGAAAGAGAAATGACTCTACCATCAAAAGGTGCGTAAATTGTTGAATTATCTAATTCTTCTTTAAGCCTTTCTACTCTAAGTTTTAACTTCTTATAATCTATCTCTTTTAAACGTAAATCATACTCACTAACTGTACTACCTAACAGAAACTCCATTCTTTCTTTTTCCAACTCAAACCTTTCTAGATCTAGACTTGCTTGCTTATATTCAAATTCGAGATCGCCTGTTTCTAGGCGTGCTAGTGGCTGACCTTTTTCAACATCATCACCCTGGCTTACAAATATTTCTCTAACCCTACCATTTTTCTCAAAGTATAATTCCTGTTCTTTTTTAGGAGCTACTCTAGATAAGCCTGAAATTTCTTGGCGAATTGTACCTCGTTCAACTGTCTCAAATGAAAGTCTTGGTTGTGGTGGTTCCCTTAATTCAGGCGTAGAATCAACTGTTTCCTCTGGAAACAAAGAGCAAGCAGTTAATGATAAAAACATAAACGGTATGAAGAGTAAGACTAAAATTTTATAAATATTATTATTTTTCATAATACCTCTCCTTGTTAATAATTTTTCCATCAATTATTTCATAAACTATATCAGCAAATTTCATAACCTCTGGGTCATGGGTCACCATACAAATTGTGACATTCTGTTTTTTAGTCAGATTATGAAATAGCTCCATTATAGTCTGAGTTGTTATGTAATCAAGTTCACCGGTAGGTTCATCTGCCAATATTATATCTGGTTGATTGACTAAAGCCCTGGCAATACCAACCCTTTGCTGTTCACCACCACTTAACTCAAAAATACGGTGTTCTGCCCTTTTTCGTAATCCAACCATATCCAAACATTCATAAGCTCTTTCTCTTCTATTTTTCCAGGACACATGACTAATCCTTAAGGGAAGTTCTACATTCTCATAAGCAGTAAAACCCTGAATCAAGCCATGAGATTGAAAAATAAATCCTATATTTTCCCTCCTGAGTTTTGTAAGTTCTTTTTCTGAGTATTCTTTTAAACTCTTTTTATTTAATATCACCTCTCCAGTACTAGGTTGATCAAGTGCTCCTATCATATTTAAAATCGTTGTTTTTCCAGAACCAGATGGTCCTTTAATAATTACAAGATGACCAGAAGATATTTTAATATTAATACCTTTCAATGCTTCTACCTTGCGATTCCCCATTTGATATATTCTCTTCAAGTCTTTTAACTCTACTACTGCATCTACATTGTTTTCCATTATAAAACATAACCCCTTTCAATGAACACATATATCAGTACTAAATAAATCGTGCAAATATTATCGTCCATAGAGTTTATACTAGTATAAACCCGAAATAAGGCAGAAAAAATATACTACTATAATTTAAACATACTTAGGTAAATATAATCCAAATATAGAACCCCTACCTTCCTTACTTTCAACAAAAACTCTACCATGATTCTCTTCTACAATTTGTTTTACTATAGATAATCCTAGACCACTTCCTCCTTCATCTGGAGTTCGAGCCTTATCTACTTTATAAAATCTTTGCCAGATATCTTCTAAATTTTCTTCTGTTATTCCTTTGCCTTCGTCCTTAACCCAAATCTTAATCTCTTCAGCTTCTTCACAAACTCCAAGTTCAATAATACCCCCAGTAGAAAACTTATACGCATTGTCTAAATAATTTAATAATACCTGCTCTAACCTTTCTTTATTTGCTTTCACAAACAAGGGTTCTTCTGGTAGATTTAAAATTAATTTATACTCATCATTTATAATTTTAACAAAAACATTTTTAACCTTAATGACTAATTTGTTTACCTCAAGCTTACTTTTATTATAATTTATATGTGCATCTAATTCAGATAAATCAAGAACTTTATTGAGCATTTTCTCTAATCTGTTTATTTCTTCAATAATCATTTGCAGATACTCCTCTTGCTTTTCAGGTTCCACTACAACTTTGTCCAATAAGATTTCTCCTGCCCCTCTTATAGAAGATAGTGGTGCTTTCAATTCATGAGAAACATTAGCAACAAAATCTTTTTGTAATTGTTCAAACCTCCACCTTTCACTAATGTCTTGTAATAAAGCAACCACACCCCACAAATCATTAGAAATATATATTGGAGAACAATGAATCAAAATACGTTCTTTTTTGCCATTTTGATCTATATTAATTTCTATACTCTGCGCTTCCTTTTTTTCAACAACAGACTCCAGCAAATTGGATAAATCAGAATTTTTTATATATTTTTTATAAATTTTACCTTCGAAATCTTTATCCTTAATACCTAAAAAATACGAAGCTGAGTTATTTACTAATACTATTTGCTTTTTGTTGTTTATTGCTAATACCCCTTCTTCCATTCCAGTTAAAATATATTCTAATTTATTTCTTTCCTCAACTAAATTTTTAATAGTTAGTTCTAGTTTTTTTGACATATAATTAATACTTTCTGCCAGAGTTCCTATTTCATTCTTTTCCTCAATGGGTATTGTCTTACCAAATTCACCATTACTTAATTCAATAGCTATTTTACTCATCTTTTTCAATGGATTTGATAAAGATTTCGACCAGCTATAAGCAACAATCAAAGCCAATATTATCGCTAAAATAGAAGAATAAAGCATCATCCTTTGAACTTGAATAACTGTTGAGTTTAAACCAGCAACAGAGGTGAAAACTAACAAAGCATATTCTGGAATATTATCTTCTATTATCGGCAAACCAATTACCAGCATAGGCCTCTCAAAATAACCAAACTCTACCCTTTGAGTAATTATATTAGCCTGTGTAAATATTTCACGATATAAATCAAAATTTACAATTGAACCTTCAACTGCAATCGAAGGGGAACTTAAAATCAAATTACCCTCTCTATCAATTATCCATGCTTGTCCAGCATTTTGTCTAGCTAATATATCAAGCCAACTATGTATAGCCATATTATCTCGCTGAGCAATTGCTTGTGAAAGATAAGGCAGTATTACTTGACTATTATTTATTATCTCATCTTCTTGATTAGAAAAATATATTCCCCTAAACATATATATTAATGAAAAACCAAATATAAAAATAACTATCATAATTATAAGTATAAATCTAATAAGTAATTTACTAAATAATGTTTTCATTATTTAATATCCACCTCAAACTTATACCCAACTCCCCAAACTGTTTTAAGACATGACTCTGCATATACTCCCATTTTTTTACGTAAAGACTTAACATGTGTATCAACAGTTCGTATATCACCATAATAATCATAGCCCCATACCTTATTTAATAACTCTTCTCTAGTAAACACCTTCTTTTCTGAACTTGCTAATTCCCATAAAAGATCAAACTCTTTAGGTGTTAAATCAATCTCCTTACCTTCTACTTTCAAGCTATGAAAATCTTTATTTATAATAATATTATGAAAAGAAAGAACAGATTCTTCTTCTTGTTCTTTCACTCTACGTAATATGTTTTTTGCTCTAACTACTACCTCTTTTGGACTGAAGGGTTTGGTGACATAATCATCTGCTCCCAACTCTAAACCTGTAATCTTATCAATATCTTTATTTTTTGCACTCAAAAAAATAATTGGTGTATTATTTTGAGGTCTTAATTTTTGACATACCTCTAAACCATCCAATTGTGGCAACATTATATCTAAAATTATTATATCAGGTTTCACTTCTTCTACCTTCAAAAGACCTTCCTGTCCTGTAAAAGCTAAATCAACTTTAAATCCTTCAAATTCAAAGTAATCTTTCAATATTTTACATATTTTTTGATCGTCATCTATAATTAAAACATTAGCCATTTAGCTCACCTCTTCTTATCTATAACAAAGGTAATATAAGTACTTAATTATAATTATATATCTTAATTATAATTACTTCAAGAATTAATTCCTCAACTTTAACAAAATTTAGACAATTTATCATACCCATTATTCTACTTACATTTATCTTAATAACTCAAACTTCGCAGAAAAATTTATAGCAACTGCTAAGTTTGAGTTAATAAAATAATAGTCCTAATTAGCTTTTAAAAGCTAATTAGGACTATTATTAATTACTTAGACTATATTTATACTATATCTAAAATCCAGTATCAAAGCCATCATTTCCACCGTCAAAATCATTCCCACCAAAATCATCTACAAATGGATCAGAGTCTTCAATCTGATTTTCTTCAAAATCAAAATCTTCATAATCACCTGTACCACAACCTACTAAGACAAAACTGAAGACTAAAACTACAAGCAATGAAAGAATAAGGAATTTCTTTGAAATCATGAACTGCCACCCCCTTTCAATATTTGAAAACAAAGTTAATTTACAATAGAGTCTATTATAAATAAATATTAATATCTGCTTCTTCTCTTAATTCATATATATAGTTATTTAAAATTTCACCTGTATTAGGATCACTTAAGTCATAATCACTCAAAACTTCCTCTTCTAGAAATTTCTCTAACACTAAGGTCTCTTCATCTAATATTAACTCTTGATACTCTTCTAAAGATTCAATACCTTGTTGAGCTAGAACTAATAACAATTCTTCTTCACTTAAGTCATTTTGCTCTACAATTAATTGAATATGAGCTTCAAATATTTCGTCTTTTTCAGACTCACTAATTGTAATATCATTCTTTTCTGCTTCAGCTATGAGAATTCTCTCATTGATTAACTCATCCAACTTCATTTCTTGATATTCATCTAATATTGCTTGGCCCTCTTCTGTAGAAAATAAAACTTCAGCAAATTCTTGATTAACTTGAGAAACTTGCATTACTAAATCTTGAAGATTAGCCTGCTCCTCTAATTCTAATAATGTTATTTCTTCATCATTAATTTCAGCAACAATAGTTGTTTCTGCAGCAATAAGTGAAACGGACAAAATTAGCAATAATGATACGATTAAAAATGTTTTTTTAATATTAATTTTAAGCACCCTTCCTTTGTTTATTACAAATATAAGTTTATTTGATAAATGTGATAATTTTGTGAGAAAGCTTTTATTTTAAACGTAAATATAGAGTTCTAATATTTAAACAATTCTTAGATCATTAAATATATTTCTAGTCAATATTATAAAGCGTTCAAGAAAGTATTATATTAAAATTCTACTTATATTCAAGAAGTTAAATTATCTTCTATTCTTTCGTAATTAAGTGATTTCAATCTTTTTTTAACTTCTTTTAGTATTTTATTTTTATTTTTTTCTGATTTTACAGCACCAATAATTTGTACGACCCCGTCTTCAGATATAGCACTAACATTAGTCTCTTTTTTTAAAAAAGGATGATTCTTTATTGCACTTTCTGCCGTAATAGTTAACTTCTTATCATCATACTTTGATTTAGAAAATATAGAAAACAAACCCATTAACAACACTCCTTTATTTTTTTAATTTAGAAAAAATAAGCTAAATCTTAAAACACCTCCTGAATGATATGAGCTTTTACAATAATAAGTATAATTCATATTTGTGAAAAATTTGTGATAGAAATTTTAATTTTTAAGTAAAATAATAAAAATCACCCTTTTACTTTAAAAAGATTTTTTTGACATAAAAAAATACCCCCAAGTAGACAATCTATTCAAATTCGAATAGACTATCTACTTTGGAAGTATCATGTCGTTTATTTTACTATATAACATAAACTTTGCAATTGGCGGAAGCGTTTATAACAGACTACTGTTTAGCCATTTGCTGAATGAACATATATTATAAAGAGTTCTCTTTTGTGTAATTAACTAATTCATCAACGGTGGTAAAAGCTATCGCTACAACTGTGTCAGCACCACCATAATAGATAACTATTCGGCCTGTATCAGCATCACTTAAAGCAGCACAAGGGAAGGCTACATTAGGTACATCTCCAACACACTCATATTCTGTTTGTGGTGATAAGAAATATGGCTTTGTTCTATACTTAACCTTCCATGGTTCATCAATATCTAACAAAGCTGCCCCCATACTATAAACATATCCATTACAAGATGTTAACACACCATGATATATCATTAACCATCCTTCATTAGTCTCTATCGGGGCAGGTCCTGGGCCTATTTTGGTACTCTGCCAACCACCAGTGGTACCCATTACAAAACGATGTTTTCCCCAGTGAACTAAATCTGGGCTTTCGCTTAAAAAGATATCTCCAAAAGGTGTATGACCGTTATCACTTGGTCTACTCAACATTACATATTTTCCATTTATTTTTCTAGGGAACAAAACACCATTTCTATTAAAAGGTAAAAAAGCATTTTCTAATTGATAAAAATTCTTAAAGTCAGTAGTGTAGCCAAGACCTATAGTTGGACCATGATAACCATTACACCAGATAATATAATATGTATCTTCTATTTTAACTACTCTAGGATCATATTTATACCATGACTCACCAATTTCTGGGTCATCAAATATAAAATCAATTGCTTCTTCTTCTAATTTCCAGTTAATTGCATCCTTACTCCTACCTGCATGAATCTGCATATCTCTAGCTTTGTTATCTACACGAAAAACACCAGCAAACTCTCCTTCAAATGGAACAACAGCACTGTTGAAGATACTATTTGAAGTCGCTAATAAATCCCTTGGTATAATAGGGTTTTTACTATAACGCCAAACAGGATCTTTACAGCCATCAGGTTTATCCTCCCAGGGAATATTAGTTAGTGATTCTCCTATAATTTTTACTTTTTTATTCATTTCAACCTCTCCTTATAAATATTTTTTTCATATTTCTAAAAAGGCATAAACTTTTAAGGCAAGCATTAAATATTAAATGCATCATCAATATAAAACAAGTATCAACTTGATAAAAAATCAGTAAAGCCTCAATAGATATATTTTTCTATGCATAACTTTTTGATAGATTTTTTGACACTAGCAATAAAAAAGTAAGTAAAATCAAGAAAACTTATTTTTGCTCAAAATGTTGCTCAATCTTTTGAATGCTTGCTATTCTAACACTTACATCAGTAATATAATTATATCATAAAAACTTTTATAAGGCAAAAAAAATACCTTGCGCAATTACTTGCTCAAGGAAATTTACTAAAATATTTTATTTAAGAATTTGCTAGCTGCATTTTAATCTAAACTAATAGGGGGTTTTCCTGTAGAACCCCTTACAACTAATTCTGTTGTAACTATATCTTTCATTGGTTTAGTAGAAATGCCATTAATTAATTCTAATAATCTTTTAGCAGCTTCTCTACCCATTTGTCGTTTAAAAACCTTAATAGTTGACAAAGGTGGTGTTGTATGTCTTGAAAAATATACATCATCAAAACCTAAAACTGATAATTGCCCGGGTACAATTATACCGGTTTCGTTGGCAGCTTTTAAAACACCTGTAGCCAAATCATCATTAGCTGCAAATATAGCACTTGGATTTTTTTCATCATTATTAAATATTTCCAAAGTAGCTTGATATCCTTCTTCAACTAAAAAATCAGGATCACATATCTTAACTAAATGATCTTTTTTTTCAAATCCTGCTCTTTTAAGAGCTGTTTTATATCCCATATATCTTTCATTTAAAGAAACATGACTTAAAGGGCCACCAATAAAAGCTATCTCTTTGTGACCGAGTTCAATTAAATAGTTAACCCCTTTTATTGCTCCATAATAATTATCAGTAACAACACAATCAACATCTTGTTCCAAAAGAATATTATCTATAAGTATTAGCGGAATACCTTTTTCTTTTATACTTACTATTATATCATTATCCATTTCATAACCAAGAAAACCCAAAAATATTATTCCAGCTTTATCATCGGAGTTTAAAATAAAATCTATTATTTGTTGATCTTTTTCTTTTTCTCCACTTATTGTTTTAAATAATAAATTATATTGATTTTCTGAAAGAATTTGTTCTAAACCTTCCATTACTTCATTATAAAAAATATTATTTTCAACTTGAGTTTTTTTGTTATAAATAATAAATATATTATTATTTAGTATTACTTGCTTCTTTTTTTCATATTTTCTTGGTTGATAATTCAAATCTTTGGCAACCTCTAGTACTCTTTGTCTTGTTTCTTCAGATATTCTTCCTTTATTATTAAATACCCTTGATACTGTTGAGCTAGCTACACCGGCCTTTTTTGCTACATCATCAATTGTTACTGCCATTTTTATCACCACGCACTTTTAAGAAAATTATACCACAAAATAAAACTTTGAGCAAGTTTTAATCTTTCGGGAAAGAATTAATTGTTTTGTCGGACTTTCTCCTCTACCTTGTAAAGAGTCTTATTTGAAACCCAGGATATTAAGAAAATTGGTAAACTAACACCTAAAAAAGGCAATAAACTTGGCAAATATCTAAAAAATATTAATGGTAAGATTAATGCAAGAATCATTTGTACTGTTTCCTTAGGGGTTATAAAAACAAAAAAGAGAGCATTTTTTAAAATATAATAAATTTTAAGATCATACTTTAAAAAAATCGGGAACATATATATGAAAACAAAAATATAAAAGAATATTAATAACCAGACTATTATGGTTAAAAAAGAAAAGAGGATCCCGGTCCTTTCCTGAAAATAGCTTAAGTCTATATATAATATAAAAGCTATTATAATCATTACAAAGCCAATTAAATTTATTCTTATAAAGCTTGCTTTATAATCCTTCCAAAATTCTTTTAATAATTTTATATTGTTTTTACCGTCTAGCCATTTATATATTTGGCTAAATGTAGCAAGGGTTGCAGGCATAAAACCAAATATGCCCAATCCTAAAATAGTAAAGAAAATCCACAAAAGATTAAGAAATACCAGTCTACTTACCCATTCAAAAACTTTAAAAAGAGTGCCATCACTATTAAAAAAATCGTTATCCATTTACTTCATCTCCCTAATTGCGCTTTATTCTTAGAGCTATCTTAATTTATTCTATAGAAAAACTCCATATCCTTTAAAAATGATAATAGTTTATTTCTCTTAATGTTTTAAAGACTTCATAATAAGACAACTAAATTTATTTATCTTCTCTATTCAAAAGCAAATTCATTATTCATTAATTATTATACATTATATTTTTTCAAAAATAAAGAATATACATACCTGCTCAGCTATAAAGAGTAAATTTTATTTACAAAAGTTTCAACAGCAAAAATCTATAG